>JBNJFN010000338.1:0-4097 GCA_051746885.1 Bacteroidota bacterium
GGTGTTAATTGATTTTGTTCCCGAATTTGAGTTTTTGTTGGGAAAACAACCCCCTCTGGCAGAAATTAGTCCGCAGGAAGCACGCTACCGGTTCGCGGGAGTTTTTCGCGATTTTCTACAGGTTATTTGTCGCCCCGACCATCCCCTGGTTTTGTTTATTGACGACTGGCAGTGGGCTGATGCCGCTTCATGTGAATTACTTCGACAATTAGAAGTGGGATCATCTTTACGGTATGTTGTTTTGATTGCCTCTTACCGCGATGAAGAATTATACAAAGGTCATCCTTTTCTTTCTGCAATTCATGCGTTGAAAAGAAAGGGTGAAGATATTCAGACCCTTCAGGTGAAAAGCATTGCAGAGAAAGATGTTTTAAAATTGATAAGTGATGTTTTGGAGCCTGAAGTATTGAATAAAACGGAACTTGCTTCTTTGGTTTTTTCAAAAACATCCGGCAATCCTTTTTTTGTTCGTTCCTTTATTGATTACCTGTATCGTTTTCAGTTTCTTTGGTTTGACGAACAAAAGCAGGTCTGGAAATGGGAAATACCTGAAGATGTGGAAGCAGAACTTCCTTTGAGCCTGGTTGATTTGTTTTCAAACAGGTTGCGTAAGTTTCATCCCGATCAGCAATATGCTTTTTTTTTGGCGGCCTGCCTGGGAAATATTTTCGATTTGCAGGTGCTTAGTTTTGTTAGAGGAATGCCTCAGAAGGAGTGTTTTGAGATTTTGTTTTCGGGTGAAGGGCAGACCTTGTTCCTGATGGATAGAGAGGAGGTTAAGCGAGAAATAATAGAATCAGGTTCAACGGGGGCAAAATGTAAATTTTTACATGATAAAGTTCAGCAGGCGGCCTTTAACTTAATTGATTCCGATAAGGTCCCTGGTATTTTGCTGGAGATAGGACGAAAATTATTGTCTTTTCTTACCCGGGAGCAATTTGAGGAGTATTTGTTTGAAATTGTCAATGACCTAAACTCGGGATGGCATTTGATTGAAGATGATTCCGAGAAGGTCAGGGTTGTTGAGTTAAACCTGCTTGCTGCCCAAAAAGCTTTCAATGCAACGGCCTATTCTTCTGCACTTCTTTTTTGCAGAGCAGCAACCCGGCATATTGAAGACAGCAATCTGGCGCCCTGGATGTGGAAACACCACCATTCTATTATTATGGAATTGTTTAATACCTGCGCGGTTTGTGAGTTCCTGGAAGGGGATAAAGATTTGGCAGAGGCTTATATCCGGGAATCGGTGAGGCATTCAAAATCTCCTGTAGAAAAGGCTAATGCGCTTAATATTCTTATAATACACTTCACGCTACAGGCCCGGTATTCAGAGGCTATAGAATATGGGCGGGAAGCACTCGGTGCGCTTGGCGTGGAATTGCCCCTGGAAAATTTTGACTCGGAAAGAGACCGTGAAATCCAATTGTTCCTTCAGCAAATGGAAGATAAAGATGTATCTTCTCTCTTTGATTTGCCTGAAATGACAGATCCTGAAATGTTGATGGCTTCGAATATTCTCATAACTATGGGGCCGCCATGTTACAGGTCGCACCAGAAACTCTGGAGTGTACTGGTGCCAAAAGTGATGAATCTAACCTTGCGTTACGGAAATATTCCACAGGTTGGATACAGTCATACTGGTTTTGGCGGGCTTCTCTTATGGGTGGACGGTGATCATGAAACTGCACGCGCTTTAGGTGAGGTCGCCACAAGATTGATGACCAGTAAATTCACATCCTCAACCCATCAGAGTGTTTTTTATCTTATGATTGGGAGTTCCCTGCGGCATTGGTTTCATCATCTTAGTTACAGTTCAAATGATTATACCGATGCTTACGAGATAGGTTTTCACTCCGGGAATCTTCAGTATGCTGCCTATGCCTTCGGGCACAATATGTATGCCCGGTTTTATCAGGGTGTTTCTTTAGAAACTTTAATAACTGAGACCAATCATTCACTGGAATTTAGCAAATCCAGATCTAACCAATGGGCTGTTGATTTAATGGAAGGAGGGCTCAATGTTTTCCGGGTATTGATCTCTGAGAATGTCAACACGTCTCATTTCCCCGGTTGGAATGACAACAATCTCCTGGAGAGAATAGAGGATAACAAAAACATTCAGGTAAAATGCATCTATAATGTTTTAAAAACATTTGCTCTGTTTGTGCTCGGCTATACAGAGGAAGCCTTTGAAATGTCAGAGCAAACCCGGCCTCTCATCTATACCGTGGGAACTCAGGGGTTGTTGCCCTGGCCGGAATTTGTATGTACCCGGTTTTTAATATTAACCGCCCGTTGGGATGAGGCGGACACGGAACTTCGTGAAACGTGGCGTGACGAGCTTCATGAAAACTTGGAGAAAATAAAATTGTGGGCCCGGATAGGGCCTGAGAATTATCAACACAAATACTATTTAGCTCTTGCCGAAATGGCGCGTATTGAGAATAGGGGTGGAGAAGCGGTTGCTTATTACGATCATGCTATAAAATCTGCGCACGACGGTAGTATTATTCAATGGGAAGGTTGGGCCAATGAAAGAGCTTGTCATTTTTGGAAAAAAATCGGGAACCAGCGTCTTGCAGATGTTTATCGGCAACAGGCTTATTTTTGTTATAAGTTGTGGGGGGCTTCTCCCAAAGTGCTTGCCCTTGAAAAAGATTATCAGAGGCAGGTTGAGGCAGGTTTGAAAGATTTGTCATTTGCCGATAACAATTTTACGCTTAATGATGAACATATAACCTCAATAACTGAAAGGCAGGTTGAGGTTTTCCGCGATTATGCGCGGCAGGTACAGCAGTCAAAGCTGCGTATTGAAGCAGAATCTCAAGCCGAGGAACTGGCATCTGCCACCGGTCAGTTACGCATTGAAATTGCTGAACGAAAAAGGGCGGAGGAAGAGATAAACAGAAAGAATGAGGAATTACAATCTTTAAATGCTGCCAAGGATAAATTTTTCTCTATTATTTCTCATGATTTAAAAAATCCTTTTAATTCTATTCTGGGATTTAGTAGTTTACTGGTAGATAGGTTGATAAGTGGGGATGTGGAAGAGGGTTTGAAATATGGTGAATTTATTAAGGCCTCGGCTAACCATGCTTATGATTTATTAGTGAATCTCACGGAATGGGCCATGTCTCAAACCGGCCGGATTGATTACAAGCCGGATATTATCGACTTGCAGGATGTTGTTCAGGAAGTGATCCCAATTTTTAAAGATATTGCCAGTCAAAAAGGGGTGGACATTAAAACAGAGATTAATGAATCTTATCAGGTGTATGCAGATAGGGCCATGCTCGCTACTATTTTGCGGAATTTGATTTCCAATGCCATTAAATTTTTAAAATCCGGTGGAGAAGTCGTGCTTTCTGCAAAAATGAATAATGATGAAGTGCTTGTATTAATTTCCGATACAGGTGTAGGAATGTCTCCTGATATTCAGGATAAACTTTTCAGATTGGAGGAAAGTTTTTCTACCGAAGGAACTCAGTCCGAAAAAGGAACCGGCCTCGGGCTTGTTTTGTGTAAAGAATTTGTTGAGAGACACAATGGTAAAATATGGGTTGAAAGCCGGGAAAACGAAGGCACAACATTTTATTTTACCATCCCCAAAGAGAAGGATTAGGAGGAAAAATAACGTGAAGCGGTTGTTTGGAAGGTGTTTTTTGTGGTTGAGCCTGCTCATGAAAAGCTTTTTTGTCAAGGTCTGTAGGGAATCTTTGAACCAAAAAAATACTCATCCGATGAACTTCAGTCATCCGATGAGTATTTTTAATGAAAGGGATTATCCCCTTCTTGGTCTGCTTGATTGATTCCCGCCTGAATTTTACATTCCAAAAGCATAGTAATACTTGCCGGGATATTGTTCATAAACCCCTTCGAGGAATACGCCTCCTTCTGCCTTTTCCAGGCGGCTGACAAAATCCTCGACTGAGCGTACTTCTTTTCCGTTCATATCGGTAATGATGAATCCTTCCCGGACATCGGTTTCCTGTTTCAGCTTTCCATTTCTCAGTTTGGTTATCTGTATACCGCCATCAATTCCGGTTTCCCGGGCTGTTTCTTTGTCTATTTCTTTAAGTTCTATTCCGAGAATGGAT
>JBNJFN010000339.1:0-4096 GCA_051746885.1 Bacteroidota bacterium
AAATTCTTCCGCAACATCTTTGCTGTTTTCCGATACACCCCCGTATAACTTAGCCAGCCTTTCAATTTTACGGTCGGTTTCCTGCATTCGCTTATCAGTTTCCTGAAACTTTTTATCAGTCTCTTTAAACTGTTTATCTGTTTCCCGGAACATCTCCCAAACCTGGTTAAAAGACACCGGCTCCCCGTAATCCGATAACGGTTCATTGGCTTTGTTCTGGCCCTTTTTGCTCATAGCATCATGTATTTGTGTAAAGATAGCAAATTTTCCGGTTACCTTTAGACTAAAACGGAAATAAGATGTGAAATATTTTTGGTTAATACAGATGGCGAAGGTTGAGGATGAGGCTAAGGAAGAAAAATATTGTTATATTGCTGAGGAAACAGTTGAGTGAGAGTGGTGAGTATCCTATTTTCTGATTTTAAGAATTCCCGGCTCCCTTTTATTTTTGCCTTAAGATAACAATTGGCCGAAGCGCCATTGAGGCAGTCAAAATCCTTCAGGAAAAAGGCTTCAAAGCCAGAAGACTTCATGAAGGATACCCCGAATTTTTCGATACACCGCTCCAGATTGGGGTTTACAGGAAATATAAGTAAAAACATCCGGCTGAATTTTATTGTCGGAGCCACTGAACCCCCGGATAATTCACCGGCTCTGGTGAATGTATTTACCGATTTTACCAGTCACATTTATTTGTAACCGTCAAAAATCAATACAATTTATGAAAATTTTAATTCTTGTTAACGATGCTCCGTACGGGACGGAAAAAGCTTACAACGCCTTACGCCTGGCCAATCAGCTCGGCAAAGATCATGAAGACACGGAGGTTCGGATATTTCTGATGGCCGATGCTGTTTTTTGTGCGGTACCGGGACAAAAAACGCCCAACGGGTATTACAACATGGAACGTATGTTAAAACTTGCACTCAAACAAGGCGCTCAGGTAAAATTATGCGGCTCCTGCGCCGATGCAAGAGGACTTAAAGACATATCACTCCTTGAAGGAACAGAGCTCAGCACCATGGCAGAGTTCACCAACTGGGTAGTTGACAGTGATAAAGTGGTAAGTTTTTAATTATCTATTTAATCATAGAAGGACGCATAAGTTTATATGCGTCCTTACTATATTGATGTTGATCTTTCTGGATGGAAAATATGCTTAATGGTTTGATGCAGATTTAGCAATTTGGTGTAATGTTCAAATAAATACTGTATCTATGCGTGCCAATACAGCTCTTGTATTTTAATACTAATGTAACCCTTTTTCGACTTTCCAGTTAGCAAGACATGCTTGTAATGCCGCAATAGTAGCATCTAATGTAAGTTGATCTATTTCGCTCCTGTTGGCCGTGCCTTCATTTATATATTTTGTTTCAAGCAATTGTTCCAATTGTTCAATATTAAAGTCAGGATCATTGTTCTTACGACTTTCTATATTATCAACTGTCTCATTGTATACTTTTTTATATATTATCTCTTCCCAGTCTTTCATCTGTTTAAAATTTTTAGTTGTCTAAGAAATTTTAATCTCAAAGATAATATTTGTTGAACAAGTATCAATATATAAAAGTTTTCTGCCTTATCCGATGAAGCAGTCACAATCCTTCACGAAAAAGGGTTTAAATCCAGAAGGTTTCATGAAGGATCCACGCTCGCCTGCGCTTAGCTTCGGCGGAGCAGGCTCGCCTGCAAGTTTTCGGCGGAGCAGGCCTGCCTGCAAGCTTTCGGCGGGCAGGCCACCCCGCATCAGAAAAACCAGCTTTTTGCGAAAGAAGTAAAGCAAAAAGCCAGGTTTTTCAATAGCGTCAGAATTATTTTTGAATAATTCAGGTGGGTTAGATATTATTTGTTTATGTTTAGTCGCTGTGGGTGCTCATATGAAAAATCTTCTTCTTGAATCATTTCTAATGTTTGTTCAATAGAAGGCCGATCACCCCAGAAAGTTCCCCTATAAATAAAACGAACTTTACCGTTTGTATCAATGATGGCTGTAACTGGCCTGTTGATATATTCCGCATGCACCGCGTAAGCTAAAGGATCTGCTCCATATTTTGCCGCCTGCGCTCCGGCACGGTCCAGTAAGTGCGGCCACCATATATTGTTTGTATAGGCTTCTCTTCTTCAACTTTTTTGCGCAATAAATCCAGCGAGGGCTTTGATTCTATTTGGCCCAGGGCGATTACTGCCTGAGAGCGAACCATTGCATTCTGATCTTCACGAACTGTTTTCTCCAGTTCAGTGATAGCGCTTTCAGCACGAAGTATGCCAAGGGCTTTGGCGCTTATCTGGCGGACATGAGGTGAACTGTCAGCTAAACCGCTTTTTATTTCACTTGCCTTTCCTTTGCCAGCACGTATTAAATCCCTAACTGCCAACAAGCGTACCTTCCAATCTTTGTCATCCAGATCGGCAATACCTGCTTTTTCCAGAGAACGATCCATGGTCATTGAATTTTCTTCATTCAATGGGTTAAAGTCATGTTCTCGCACTCTTTTAAAAATTTGATTAACAGGAATATCTGTATAGGATTGTTCTTCCGGACTATTTTGTCCGTTGAATGAGATTGTCATGATAACAAATAGAATTAATATAAGATATTTATACATATGAAAATTTTAATGATCGTTGTTTTTCAGCTCATTCAGCACTGCCAATAAAAGTCCGGCGCTTATCCGGGTTGAATAGTCGGGGTTGATGTATTCAAACAATATGGTACCCGAAGTATCAACAACGAAGACAGCTGGTACAGGAAGCAATCCTTCGTTTTTTCCGTTGGATCTGTTGTTTAGCATCTCCGAATGTTTTTCCGGAGCCTGAAAGGCTAGTCCCAAAGCCTTTAAAAATTCCCCTTCGGTATCGGAATATAAGCTGTAATTCAGCCGCTGCTCTTCGTCTGTAGATTTCAGGTTTTCAGGAGAATCCGGGCTGATGCCTACCACCTGATATCCCAATCCGATTATTTCTGATTCTGCCTCCTGGATTTCAGCAAGATGGGCATTGCAATAAGGGCACCACCCGCCCCGGTAAACCAGGAGGACCGTCGCTTTTTTATTTATGATTTCGTTCACCTTATGATTTTTACCATCAGGATCCTTTAACGTTCCCCCGGGTATTTTTTCTCCGTACAGAAGGGGTGAGATGTCTTCGGCTTTATCCGGTATCTGGGCAAAAGACGTTGTCTGCACCATCGCTGCAATTGCCAGAGTTATAAACAGTTGTTTTTTCATCAATGTTTTCATAATGATTCGTTTTAGTCGTTACTTTCTAATCTGCACAATTTTTTTCAGCCGGATCCCATTTGAAGTCCTTCGCCTGCTCGTCTACCGGTGTGTGAGCAATATGATTTACATAATTGCTCAGTATTTTCTGTCCCACCCCTATAATGAGTTCAAGCACATTCTTAGAGGAATAACCGGCATTTAAAAATTCCTGTATTTCATTTTCGGTAGCCCAACCTCTTTTTTCCACCAGAATCGCCGTCATTTTTCTGAGCGCCTCCAGCTTTGGATCATCAAGGGATTTGTTCTCCCGCAGCGCTTCAATCATTTCATCGGGCAACTTATAGAGTTTGGCGATCATAGAATGAATGGCCATACAATAATGGCAACAGTTATGAGAGCTAATGGTTAACCAGACAATGTTTTTCTCTGTCTGAGTAAAGGATGTTTCAGTAAATAGCTGTTGCATTTGCTTGTAAGCCTTTAGTAATTCAGGCGATTCAGACATGATTCCATATAAGTTTGGAATGAAACCGTTTTGTTTTAATTCGGCCGAAAGCAATTCTTTTGATTCTTCGGGCGCTGTTTCAATGGTATTCACTTTGAAAATGGTCCAAAATATTTTTTAAAGCCGGCGGGATACTGTGATTGTATTCCCCGGTTACAATAAGGAATCCATCTGATCCGGCAAATTTCCCGGCCAGGTCTTCCATGGGTTCCGGCGCTGTTCCCGGGTCATATTCTTTATACATTTTGTCGAGAAGAGGCAGGCGATACTCCAGGGGATCGATAAAGTGAACCTTTATCTCTCTTTCCCTGAGCTTACTGTCAAGGTATTTTGCTACTTTGATTCCCTGCCTGTTGGTTCGGACAGAGCC
>JBNJFN010000340.1:0-4096 GCA_051746885.1 Bacteroidota bacterium
GCATGCCATCAAGGTATTCCCCAAAAGCAATGTAATTGTTGAAGGCTATACCGATTCTTTCGGAGGCGACGCATCGAATTTAAAACTTTCTCAAAGTCGTTCCGATGCGGTTATGCAATATTTAATTGCAAATGCCAGTATGAAGAAATCCGGCATGTTTTAAAATTATTCCTGCTTAGAAGTCGGCACGACCCGGTCAAATGCGAGACCGCTTGAACCCTCACCTCTGCCTGTTTTTTTGCGGATACCCAGCCAGTTGATAATTTTTCCCTGATACCACCTGGTCCGTTGAAACGACCGGCTTACCTGTATCCCTGCCCTGGGCACCTCTTCTTCATGGATATAATAAGCTTTTTTCGGGTCGGTATCAAGACCGTGTCTCAATAAAATGGTTCGTGGCCTGATCCTTTCCGGGTCATCGGGATCCCCTTCAATAAGCCGGGGCATTGCAGCACGCTGCAGTTGAATCTCCCGGTTATCATTATCTTTATGTACCGGAATAAAAGGAATCCAGTTTTCTGGTACGGAATTCATTATACGGTAACGAATGCTGGCAATGTCTTCCTCCGGGGTCTCTGATTCTTCTGTCTCCGGTATCAGTCTTTTATAAAAAGCATACAATTCCCTTGCTGCTTCCGCACCCTGGGTTATATCACCTGATGGCAGACTAATATCCGTTTCAATGGCCCATACCATATTGGCAATTTCATCCCTAACCATGATAAATTTTTCCATGGGATGGCCTTCCTGAATTTTTGGCACGGTAGGCAAGAGCATAAGGCTATTGTCAGCTTGCCTGACATCTTTACCCTTACGGTTAATGGTGTACATGGTCCATCGCTGCCAATCATCGTCTTCCCCTTTGCCTGTGGGTTCGACCCATATTCTTTCCCCAAAAACATTGGCAACCACCAGGCCTTTTACCTGGGAAACCGAACCTGCAGGCAACGTTTGTGGAATTATGAACCAGTCGTTGGCATAGATCAGGGCAAACTCCGAGAACAACAGCGTACCAATGTCTGTTGTATTAGGTTTGATATCACCGAGATAGGTTTTGCTATCTTCAAAGGTCCACCAACGTAGATTGGGCATCCCCCCGAAATCAATGGCTGTTGGAATTAATGAGTTGGTGGTGGTATCCTGGACACCCGTTTCCACAGTGCCCGAAGAAACCTCCAGTCCGGAACTTTCATCATTTAAGGAAAAATTAAACCAATCCAGCCGGCCGGTGTAATATTCTTCTGCCTCATATACCTTTTCTTCCGAATCTTTGGGAGCAGAACAGGAAAACTGGTACTCCAGACGGGAAGGTCTCCAGGCATTTTCACCGGGTTCATCCGGCTGAAGGAAAAACGTCTCAACCCATTGAGTAAATTTTGTGGCCAGTGCATTGATATCCGCCTCTTTTGAATGACCGGCACCTATATTCGTTCCGTCTTTTATAGCTTTATAAATTGCATAACCATCTATCTGCCTTCCTGAAGCAGCAGCGAATGCCTGCCAGGCCTCCGGGTGGGCCAAAATATATGCATCATCTTTATCGTCGGGATCGGAAGGAGCTGATACGGCATATCCGTGATCGACAAAGAATCCGGTTTGATCCCCAATCACTTGCTTCAGCATTTTAATCCAGTGCCTTCCCATCATCAGGCGAATATCAAGTGAAAACACTTTGTTTTCAAAGTAAAAGGGAACAGGATATTGTTCTACTGTTGCCTCCAGGGGAACCTCCTCATTAAAAGGCTTCGCCGGTTGATCTGCGGCCTGGTATTTGTTAAGCCGGGTAGTGGCAACATGAATCTTTGAGCCGACAGGAGAGCCTGCATCGTCACCTTTGAACTCACCCATTTGCCATTGCTTGGTAAGCATCCACAAAGGATCGCGAATTTCAGCCCTGAGTGCCCGGTTGAAGTCATCTGTCCTGGGACGTCCTTCCAACCTGTTCCATAAAGTGATGGTATGAAGCGTCCGGTTATTCAGAACCGACCGGATGTTATCGATAATTACTTTATTACTCATTTTCAATGGTTTGAATGTTCGTCAACGGTTGATTATTAAAAGCATAATTTAACATGATGCTTACAGGGTATTTGGTTACTGTAGATATGGTGGCCGGGATAAGGTTTGCGTACCCGGTTTTATCTATTTGCTCAGGTTCCACAGCCCTAAGTTTGGCTTCCTGCAAAGTCTCGTGCAGAATATCTATTAGATCCTGCCATCTCCAGCCTCCCCTGTCCAGTTGCGGCGACATGGCGAGAAGCATTGTCTGGGGCGGTTCTGAATTGGGCCTGTCGTAATGGAAAGTAACACCGGTTGTTTCTTCTTTGGTAGGTACTACTTCGGTCCATTCGTCAATTAACAAGCCACACTGGTATTTTGAAGGATCAAAGGACTCATGATAATAAGCTGTATACAGCAAATGGTCATTTTCCTGGAATACAGTATTCAGTTGGTCGTTCCTATCCGGGTCATCATCTCCGAATTCCATGGCAAACCAGCAATATGGATCTTTGAGCGGAAATTGTACGGGAGTCAGCTCAATTGTCTGAGGCTTGAAGCCTTCGGCCATTAAAACAGATTGCTCCATATGCCCTGTTTTTTCACGAACTCTTGCAACTCCGTAGAACCATTCATCCACAGGCAGCGGATTCTCCTTACCAGTGATTTGGTAATCCAATAACTCATCTACTTTGCCCATTGCTTTTTGCCATTCAGCCATATGTACCGGCGGAATTTCGAATGAAGGGATCATTTTGAATTCCTCGGTCAGTAATTGCCTGGCGGCATCCTGCAAAAGCCTTACTTTTTGGGGCTGTTTTACCTCCGAATCATGTTGCACCAACAAACCGTTAACAACACCCGTTCTTTTTTCCACATCGGCCTTAAGTTGTTTTGCTTTGGTAAGCAATGTAGCGGCAAAATCCAGGCAGACATTCTTAATATCCTCTGTCTCGGTGGGAACCAAATGAAATGCTTCATAAGATAGCGGTGCACTGGCATTATCCAAAGCATCAGATATGCGCATGTGGTTATAATTCAGAAAATCCTCAAAGTCTTGCTTACGCTGATCGAAACTGGCTTTTTTAACATCTATCACATTGGTCTTGAATGCTTCAGGATCGGTGCCCGGTTCCAGGGTGGTTTGCGTGGATATGACCCGTTCAGCCTTCAGGAGCCGGTTGATTTTCTCCTCATCGGTAGCCAAAGTATCGTAATCCGACAACAATGTTGTAAATTCCTCTTCTTTTTGCTCCCAGATGTCAATCAATTCATGAAATTTATCGAACAGGCGTATCAATTGTTTTTTCCGCCAGTCATAAGCAAATCCGATCCCTGTTTGGGGTAATCCCAGAAGAGCCAATGCCTGTAAAATTTCCACAAAGGTTTCCAGCCGTGCATCGATATTGCTTATGATGGTAGCCTCATCATCTCCTCCCTCTCCCAGGGAGCTTTCCATATTTGCCACAAAGGAATCAAGGTTGCTTTTCGGCGTATTAAGGTAATTCAAAACCAGATCAATCCGCTGCTTATCAAGGATAACTTTTGAATTCACAGAATCCTCTGCCTCATTGCTTTTAATAACATCACTGGGTTGTAATGCACGCGAACGAAGAAGTATCGCTTTTAAATGCTTTATTAACGGGGCCAGCTCGAATACGGAAACTTTACCTTCGGCAGATTTAAAGTACGTTATCCGGATGTCGGCATCCGATCGCGGCGGTAACGGCCTGCCGGAGGTTGGAAAATCGGTATTCAGTATATAATGTACAACCAGATCGTCCAGGCTGTCCATTGCCTGTTCATTCACATTGTTTATAAGAAAAAGCAGATCTATTGGCTGAAGCTGAAGATCCGCCATACTCACCGGATGCTCTCTTATTTCAGCATTGGACGGATGATGAAAGAAAGTCACATAACACATAATGTTTTGCAGTTCGGGCAGAATATCCTTCAGAAAGTGATTCAGGCCGGGCTCAGCCATGGCCCGTGGTGTGAATCCCGGCAACGTAGGGTCTGCACTGGCCTCTATTTGTAAGCCAAGCCGGTGGGTTATATTGACACCACTTCGGGGTGTTTGAATGACCTCGGGCATCTG
>JBNJFN010000341.1:0-4081 GCA_051746885.1 Bacteroidota bacterium
CAGAAAAATTATTAAGAAGGGAGGAAAAGTTCGGGTAGCCCTTGTTGGAACAGGAATTAGGGGAACTGCAACCTGGGGCTCCCAGCTCATTCAACCCTATGGCGATTATGTTGAGATGGTTGGGTTATGCGATATCAATATGAAACGTGTTAAGGTAGGCCGGGAATTGATCGGAACGGATGCCCCGGTTTTTCATTCCAGTGAATTTGACCGGATGATAAAACAAACCAGCCCCGATCTGGTAATAACTACCACTACCGATTGCTTCCATGCAGAATATGCTGTAAGAGCAATGGAGCTTGGATGTAATGTTCTTTCGGAGAAACCTCTGGCAACAGAGGCCGGACAGTGCCAGAGAATTCTTAACACTGAGGCAAAAACAGGCAAAACAGTTTGGGTGTTTTTTAATGCCCGGCACAGCGGAAGTGCCATGCAAACCAAAAAAATTCTCGACAGCAATGAGATAGGAAAGCTTATTTCAGCAGAATTCCATGAGTACCTGGATGTAAATCATGGGGCTTCCTATTTTCGGCGATGGCATGGAAGAAAGGAGTATTCCGGATCGCTGTTGGTTCATAAGGCATCTCACCACTTCGATAAGGTGAACTGGTGGATGGATGCCGAACCGGTTGAGGTTACAGCCCATGGAAAAGTAGCCTTTTATGGAAGCAACAACGCTTTTCGCGGAGAAAAATGCAGGGGTTGCCCACATCGTGATAAGTGTGATTTTTATTGGGATATTACACAAAGCGAAAGGTATATGAAACTCTATGTAAACTGTGAAGATGAGGATCACTATATCCGGGATGACTGTGTGTGGGATCACGACATTACTTCTTATGATAGCCAGACCGTTCAGGTTAAATATGACAATGGAGTGCTGCTGAATTATTCGCTGAATGCTTTCATGCCTTATGAGGGTCAACAGATAGCCTTTAACGGGACCAAAGGCCGTTTGGATATCCGCAATTATCACCGCCAGCCATGGGAGGTTCCTTATGATTCGGAAATTCGGATTTCGAAAAATTTCCAGGACTCGAGAACGATAAAAATTGGTGGTGAAGAGGGGATTGATGTAACGACGGGCAAAGAAGGAGTAGAGACATTTCGGGCCCAGGGCGAAAGAGGAGGCCATGGTGGAGCCGATCCCCATGCCAAGGATCTGTTGTTTATACCTGATAAACCCGATCCGCTCAACCAAACAGCCGGAAGCCGTGCGGGTGTTTTGGCTTCTTTAATTGGCATAGCAGCCCGGAAGTCCATTGAATCCGGTGGGAAACCGGTGAAAATCTCCGATCTGATTGATTACCCCAATTCATGGAATTGGTGGGGCGCCCGAAGATAAAAATCCTAATGGGTTTTATTTACGTGGTTAATTTTATATACATAGCGTTTAAATAAAAATTTAGATTCCGGCTTTTTCTCACTTTATAGGCCGGGGTGTAAACCCCGGTGATAGAAAACCAGAAAACTATGGGTAATGCCGTAGGCATGACAGATATGAAAAGATTGTTTTTAACCTCTCTCAGTTCTGGAACCCTTTAGTTATAATATTTATTGGGAATACGCATTAAAATGCTTATCTTGGTCATCAAATGATAATAACAAAATATTAACAATAAAATCTTCACATTAATAATCACAAACCAAAAAAAAACTATAGACCTATGAAAACCATGAAACAATATGCTTTGATCAGAGGTTTTTTCGCAATGCTTTTAATCCTGTTGATTTCTGTAGTTCAGCTAAATGCACAGCAGGTAGAGTTTCCTCCTGAAAGACATCCCAACACCGATAACTGGCAAAAACTGTTTGCCGATGATCTTTCCAATGCCATAGATCAGGATGGTATATGGAGCTTTGAAGATGATATTCTCACTGCAACCGAAGATGGAGTTATCTTTACAGAGGAGGAATATGACAATTATCTGCTTGACCTGGAGTTTAAATTCGGCGAACACGCCAATAGCGGTGTAATCGTACACACCTCCAACTATGAAGACTGGATTCCCAATTCTGTGGAAATTCAGATTTACGATGATCACTCCATGGATGATCCTCCATCCAAAACTTCATGCGGTGCCATCTTTGGTCATCTCGCACCTGAAAAAAGCGTTGTGAATAAACCGGGGGAATGGAACCGGATGACTGTAGGCTGTAAAGGACAGATGATCTATGTAGTGCTGAACGGGGAACCCATTATCGAATTTGATATGTCACGCTATACAAGCAGTGAAAAAAATCCTGACGGCTCAGAGATCTTCGACTGGCTCTCCACTCCAAAAGCGGAGCTGCCCACAGAAGGCAAAGTCGGTTTCCAGGGCAAACATGGGGATGCGGATATTTATTTCCGTAATCTGAAGATTAAGGAGTTCTAAAGCTGCATGGTATTATAGTTTTTCTGTTTTTATTTTTAGATATGAATGCCTTCAGGTTCAAAGCAGCCATCATTTTCATCTTCATTTCTTTGGGGAGTGAGGGTTGTTTCGCCCAGCTATATCAAACAGGTTCAGGGGAGGAAAAATCAGGTAAATCGTTTGAAGAGGTCAAAAAGCTGATTGAATCAGCCAGAAGCAAAGGGCAATGGCTAATACTTGTTGGCCACGAGATGGATGAAGGTGGAGCGCAAACTTCTCTTTTGTCTACCATCGAAGCCATCTGTAAATATGCTGCCGATCCTGCCAACCACATCTGGATAGCTCCTGTGCATCAAATTGCTGCTTATATTAAGGATGAAAGGGACGGGCCATAATCTACAAAAGGCCCTGAGATTCTTTGTTGGAATGTTGCGACGAAACAAAAGGAACCAGGTGGTGGACATGGTAAAAGAGTAAAATAGCTTAAGATATACATTATGAACAGAATCTATTCTTTACTTTCAGCCCTTGTGCTTCTGGCAATGATCTCATGTAACCAATCTTCAGAGGACGATAGCCAAAAGGAGAGGCCGAACATCATTCTGATCATGGCCGACGACATGGGGTATGAAACACTCCAGTGTTATGGAAGCGCGGAGTATCAAACGCCCAACCTCGACCGGCTGGCGGAAACAGGAATGAAATTCACGAACGCTCATTCAACGCCTTTATGTACTCCTTCACGGGTAAAGATTATGACCGGCCAGTACAATTTCAGGAATTATATTCGTTTCGGTAGCCTGCGTACCGGAGAATATACCTTTGGTCATCTGGCAAAGGATGCGGGTTATTCTACATTGGTCGCCGGAAAATGGCAGCTTGCCGATAGGTCCTACTACAAAGATCCCAAATATGATCCCTACCATTTTGGTTTCGATGAATACTGCCTCTGGCAGGTTTATCCCGGTGACTACTGGCGCAGATACAAGAATCCCGTGGTGATGAAGAACGGTCGCTATGTGAAAGACATCTATGGGAAATACGGTCCCGATATCTACACGGAAGCGATAACCCAATTCATTGAGGACCATCAGGAAGAACCTTTTTTTATTTATTATCCGATGGCTTTGCCCCACAAACCTTTTCTTCCCACACCCGATAGTGAGGAATTTGATACTTTGAGCCCTTATGATGTTTACGGATTCAGTGATACTACTTATTTCAAGGATATGATAGCCTATGTGGATAAATTGAGCGGAAGGATCGTAAACAAACTGGAAGAAACCGGAACAAGGGAAAATACCCTGATCCTGTTTACCGGCGATAACGGTACCGACCGTGAAGTACGCTCTGAAATGAAAAACGGGGAAGTGATCCGGGGAGGAAAAAGTCTGCCCGTTGAGACTGGCACCCACGTGCCTTTAATAGCAAATTGGAAAGGAAAGATTGAGCAGGGACAAGTTAATTCCAATCTGGTTGATTTCTCGGATTTCCTGCCAACTATTGCAGAAACTCTGAATACCGAGATACCCGATAGTGTCACTGTGGACGGGATGAGTTTTTATAATCAATTGATGGGCAAAGAAGCATCCAAACGTGAATGGATCTATTGCCATTATGATGACGGGAAAGGTTCCTTCGAGGGAGCGGAATACGTGCACAATAAACAGTGGAAGCTTTATCGGAACGGTGAATTCTTTAATATAGAACAAGACCCGCTGGAA
>JBNJFN010000342.1:0-4073 GCA_051746885.1 Bacteroidota bacterium
TAATAAAAAACAAGAAAAATTAATTGCAGGAAAATAAAAATTAGCCTATCTTTCATATTTGCCAAAAAAAGAACCGTAAAAAATAGAAATTATGCCAACTATATTATTAAAGTATTTAAAGTAAGTAAAGCAATTGTTAAACGGTGGGTTAAAGTGTATCGCGG
This sequence comes from Bacteroidota bacterium, assembly GCA_051746885.1. GTDB lineage: Bacteria > Bacteroidota > Bacteroidia > Bacteroidales > UBA12077 > JAGXLC01. The sequence goes on from JBNJFN010000342.1 coordinate 165, forward strand.
GGAAGGCCCGGCGGGATTTTTTTATCCGCGGCAGGGAAAGAAATCCGGCAATGTTTTGACCAAAGAGGTTTTACCGGAAATTCAGACTCGTCTTAATTGTAGCGATACGCCAAAAGAAATTGAAGATGCATATGAAATTAAAGCCGATACCATCCGAAAAGCGATCCAAAGTGGGCGTTTGAGTCGTCCCCCGGTTACCGGACCTATTGAAGAAAAGACGCAGGCACAGCGTAATCAGGAAGACAGCAAGGCCTCATTAGGGATGGGCTGTACCAATACTCAGGGGCGGATTGATGCAATTGCAAAAAAAAGTAGCCACCCCGGAATTTGACAGTAACATAGCTTTATGATCGTGATTATATATGTTTGCCCGCTGGTCTCAGGAAAACTTTTTCAAATATATGTCGAAAAACTTCGCCATAGATACGCTCATTAGTTATTGCAAACAAATGATATCTGATACCGCTGAGCTCATTAATCCACTATGGCGTGCCCGTTATAAAAAATTTAAAAGTCTCACTGGCAAACTGAAACGACTTGAAGCAAAGTTTGGGGAATTAACTTACGAAGCGGAAGCAGATTTAGCGGATGAGAAACAGGTGAACCGCTACACTGAGAAAAAAGCACAACTTCAGGAAATCTGAAGATACAGGTTTATCCAGGCAAATCAAGCATGAAAAAAAGCCCGGCCGCGATGGTTGACCTGGAAAGTTTATTGAACATGCAAAGATTCGCTGGGGTGATCCAGCTTCGCTCACGAAAAGCCTCGGGCGCATACACTAAAGCTAAAGCTTCAGAGACAGCGTACGAGGCAAGTAATACCGCGTTGTGAAAAATTTACACACGCGGTTGTGAAATATAAACACTCTATACCTCATTCAATCGATTTCCATAAGAAATGCCTGGTGTCATTGAACACTGAATATAAGAGTTTTACACAAATACCGGGTGCTCTATTACCATTTCTGGCATGGTATTTTGATATACTTTAACACGGAAACATTAAATTTATTTGTTGAATCAAAAACATGTCAATTATGAAAAAGTTAGCATTATTATTAATCGCGGCAGGAGGAATGCTACTCCTGGCACCACAAAGTGGCAACGCTATTATTTCTCAGCTTTCTAACGAGGAGGCTGTTACCATCCTGGATAAAAATTTTCAACAGGATGAGGACTATGAAGAAATCGATGCATCTGATCTGCCGGATGCGGTGACAGAATCTTTCGAAAAGATGTATACTGATTTTAGTATTGAAAAGGCGTTTGTTTCTGGAGATGAAGAAAGTTACAAGTTGGAGATTAATAAGGAAGACAGAACCATTCTTGCTTACTTCAAATCCAACGGTGACTATATCCAACAGGAAGTGCCAGAAAACAAATAGCAAGATTTACCATTAGGCTTAGTAGTTTTTGAAGTAGATTCAGTCTACTTTGAGAATCGGGCGCATCAAAGATGATCCATAACATAGATGAAGAAAATAAACGTTGATTTATTTGAAAGGTTGTATGGGGAGGTATGTCAATCTTTGATGCGCCTTTTTTCTATCCTGCAAAATCTTTTATTTCCATCCTACACGATGCCCAAAAAAATAATTCTATCTTTTGGGCGTTTTAAAGCAATAAAAAATGAAAACAGTCAAGTGTTGTTTTCATTTGAATTTGGTTTAAAAACCCGATTTTGCAGTTAGACTTTTATTGTGAGCTCTTACGGTTAACAATTTATCAAACTAAGACCTAATGGTATAATGGCAAAACAACTTAAGATTCTAATCGTTGACGATGATCCAACCTTTGGTTTGATGTTGGAAACATTTTTAAACAAACATCAATATGAGACAACTCTAGTGGGAAATTCCGAGGAAGCATTAAGAAAGATCAGAAATGTTTTTTTTGACGTGTTGCTCCTTGATTTGCGCTTACCCGGGAAAGATGGTCTGGAAATGCTGAAGTCTGTAAAACAGGTGTCACCTGAATCGCAGGTTGTCATGATGACCGCTTATGCAGATATACAATCTGCAGTACAATCTATCAAGCTGGGGGCCTACGACTATGTTTCCAAACCGGTTAACCCGGAAGAGATCCTGCAAATTATCAGCGAGGCACTGTCAGACAGACAATCAACGGGAGTTGGACCTTCTTCGGATGGCCAGGCATTTGAAAAACAATACGTGAAAGGGCAAAGCGATCAGGCCAAACGTCTGAATGAATACATCCAGCTTGTTGCACCAACCAACATGTCTGTTTTGATATCAGGTGAGAGTGGTACCGGCAAGGAATATATAGCTCGCTCCGTGCATGCTCATAGCAAGAGAAAACATAAACCTTTCGTAGCAGTGGACTGTGGAGCTCTACCCAAAGAACTGGCATTGAGCGAACTCTTTGGTCATGTAAAAGGTTCCTTTACCGGGGCTGTAAACGATAAAAAAGGTCATTTTGAAGCAGCCAACAAGGGCACTCTGTTTCTTGACGAAGTAGGAAATCTTTCCTATGAAATACAGGTTCAGTTGCTGCGCGCCCTCCAGGAAAACCAGGTTAAACCCGTGGGAAGCAACAACCCGGTTGATATAGACGTACGCGTCATCACCGCCACCAACGAGGATTTGTCGGAAGCCGTTCGCCAGGGTAATTTCCGCGAAGACCTGTACCACAGGCTCAATGAATTCGACATCAAGGTACCTCGGCTTGCCGACTGCCAGGACGATATAATGAACTTCGCCAGTCATTTTCTGAAGCAGGCAAATGAAGAGCTGGCGAAGAACGTATCATACTTGGATGAGGAAGTGGTGAACTGTTTTCTAAACTACGACTGGCCCGGTAATCTCAGGGAAATGCGTAATGTGATCAGAAAGGCTACCCTTTTGGCAGGATCCGACCACATCACCACCGGTGAATTACCCGTGGAAATTATCCAGAACCCGGGAACGTCAAAACAATTTAAAAATATAAAGCAGGAATACGAATACAAATTGATTGTTCAAACGCTCAGGGAAACCAACTACAATAAAAGTGAAGCAGCAAGAAAACTGAGTATAACCCGTAAGACACTCTACAACAAGATTAAGTTTTACGACATCGACCTGCCTACTCCTTGAGAAAAGGCTCTTTTTGAAGTTCCTCCAGAGCACGCTCTATTTCCCTGATGACGGACTCGACAAATTGCTCAGCCTCTTCTTGTGAACAAGAATCCAGACCTTCTTTCTCAATAAGGGATAGCTTCTCAACAATAGCGCTCATTTGAAATTGCCTGAACATGGTAAGCATCTTGTGAGCCGTCTCTTTAAGCGTTGCCATGTTATTTTCGCCGAGACATTGCCGGAGCCTTTCAGTATTATCGCGTGTACTGCTAATAAACGATTCTACCACCGTTTTGAGTGTCTCCTGATCATTCTGCACAAACTGTTTTACCTGATCTAAGGTATAGGGTTTGTCTGAGAAAGTGGCAGATCCGTCGGAACTTTCCTGTTCCGTGGATACCGTTCCGGATAAAACCGAGGGGTTGACAATACTATCCAGAAGCTCCAGCAGCTCATCCCTGGAAAATGCCTTCTGAATGAAAGTTGTGAAGCCTGCATCCCGGTAGCTTGCCTGCTCAGCTTTATGATAGGCTGAAAGTGCTACAATAGGCTTGTCCGCGTTTTTACCGGGCTGATTCCGGATTTCACGGACCAACGTGAATCCGCTCTTGTCAGGGATCTGGATGTCGCAGAAAATAACATCGTATTCCTGGTCCACCGTTTTGTGGAATGCTTCTTCTCCTGAACGGGCGGTATCAACGGAGAAACCGATACCTTTCATGGTCTCCTCCATCATAAGCAGATGAGTATCATCATCATCGATGATTAACGCCCGACCCGGCCGATAGTTGTTGTCATTTTTTCCGGGAAGGGATTTTCCTGGCTCTGTTTG
>JBNJFN010000343.1:0-4072 GCA_051746885.1 Bacteroidota bacterium
ATCAAAAGGGTTTCGACATTACAGACTTACCCGGTTAATGGACCTACGGATTACATTATGGATTACGAATTACTCTCCCTTATCCCGGCTTTGCTTACCATTGTGATTGCCTTCCTCACTCACAGGGTAGCTCTGGCTTTATTTGCGGGAGTGCTGGGCGGTGCATTTGTGCTGGCCGGATACAATCCGCTTCTTTTCCTGAAAGGCAGCTTTGAATACATGCTCATTGCTTTTGGAGATATTGAGCGATTGAAGATAGTGCTTTTTGTTCTCCTGATTGGGGGGTTGCTTGAAATCCTCGCAGGAAGCGGATCATATACAAAATTTGCCGGGGCAATGGCCCGTAAACTGAATACCGCGCACCGTTCAAGACTGGGCACCTGGGCCTTAAGCATGTGCCTGTTTTTTGATGACTATGCCAACGTTTTGATAACCGGAGCTTCAATGCGGAAGATCAATATGCGGAACAGGGTAAGCCCGGCTCAACTGGCATATATTATTGATGTGGTGGCTACCATAGCAAGCGTTGTGATCATATCCACATGGGCTTCTTTCGAGGGTTCGCTTATGGCAGAGGCCGGAAGAGCTGCCGGTATACACAAAAGCTTTACCACATTTTTTCTGGAATCGCTGCCCTACCACTTTTATACATTCCTGGCCATCATCATGGCCTTTGTAGTTGCCTATACCGGGAAGTGGTTCGGTTACCGCGCCGACAATGCCACATATCACCTCCGGGAAGCCTCAGATGTAAATAATCCCAGGGCAAAACCAATCCATCTGCTGGCCCCCATTATCACACTGATAGGCTCTGCTCTGATAGCTCTGTTTTTATCGGGCTTTTATATACTAAAAAATACCGGTGAACCGGTAAGCCTGATTAAAATTATTGGTGCCGCTCCATCTATAGAGATACTGATTATGGCCACCCTTTTGGCGACCGGACTTGGCATTATAATGCTCAGGCGTGATAAAGCAATATCTCCAGTCCTCATGAAAAGGCACTTTCTGAAAGGGATTAAAGGGATGACAGGTGTCAGTCTGGTAATCATCCTGGCCAAAGGATTATCTGCTGTATCGGGTGATCTGGGAACAGGAAGCTATCTTACCGGGGCAGTATCTTCCTTCCTATCGCCGGAATTTATTCCTTTTATGATTTTTTCCGCTTCCATGCTTATTACTGTGGCCACAGGCTTTAGCTGGAGTTCTATGGCCATTGTCATGCCCCTGGCCTTTCAGATGGCCAATGCTTCTGACATAAATGGTATGATCCCGATAGTTTCCGCAGCAGTGATTTCAGGAGCTGTCTCCGGCGAGCATATCATTCCGTTTAGTGAAAAAGCAGTGATGTCGGCGGCAGCCTGCAAAATTACGCCGGTATATCATATCAAAACACAGATACTACAAAGCATAAGCGTATTTTTAGCGGCTGCTGGCTCCTATATGATCATTGGAGTAAACGGCTCCCTGACATTGGCCTTTTTTATACCCTTGAGCATGCTTCTGTTACTACATTTCTCTTTTGCCCGAAAGAATACCCATGCAGTATTTGTTTAAATTTCATGTCTCCCCTATCCTTATCTTCTGGATGAAGCACAGGAGGTTAACCGGACATACGGAGCCACCAAAACGCCTCATGCTTTGGTGCTGAAGAATCAATCTGGTGATTTCGTTGTCAAATACATTGGAACCATAGATGACAACTATAAAAATCCCCAGGCAGTAGAGAAAAAATATCTTGCCAGCACAGTCAATGCTCTACTCAACGGTAATGAGCCCAGACCTGATAAAACAAAGGCAATAGGCTGTTCCATTAAAGACGAGGAAAAATAGAAGCGCGGGTCGTTACACCTCCATCATAAAGGGCTGTCAGTGACGGCCCTTTTTTATGGTCTTGATAAAAGAACCTTTTTTTAATTTCATATATTCTTGCTTTATTATTAAATTAGCAAACCAATCAAGATCTTAATTACAATTGGCTTCATCAATTTTCTCATCATACTTTCTGCCGGCTGTCCTGATAGTTATTATGTTCGGGATAGGGCTTTCTCTTGAGAAGAAAGACTTCAAAAATGTTTTTCTTTACCCCCGGATGATCTTTATAGGTTTGTTTGCCCAGATGGTGCTGCTTCCCCTGATAGCCTTTATTTTGGTATTCGTTACAGATCTGCCGCCAATAGTCAACGTTGGCTTCATACTTATTTCAGCCTGTCCGGGTGGCTCCGCTTCCAATCTCGTAGCTCACATGTTGCGGGGGAATGTAGCCCTTTGTGTCTCACTTACTGCAATAAACAGCCTTTTGATACTGATCACCCTTCCCTTGATTGTCAATCTGGGTCTTACATTATTTATCGGAAATACTGCAGAAATACAACTTCCTGTTTTGAATACAATACTTAGAATATTTTATACCACGCTTATTCCAACATTTGCCGGGGTATATATTCGTCATAGCAACATAGGGCTGGCTAAGCGGTTGGAAAGACCTCTCAGGTATATCATGCCTATCTTGCTTTTTACAGCATTCGCAATCCTCGTCTTACTTGAAGAAAGAAGCACCGGCCAGGTTGGAAGCAAGTACGGTTATCTGTTCCCCTATGCCATTGCACTGAATTTTGTGGCCATGTTTGTGGGCTATATGTTTTCAAGGAAGATGGGCCTGGAAAACCGAAACAATTATACCATCAGCATTCAAGTTGGCCTTCAAAACAGTGCATTGGCCATATATGTTGCAAGCACCATTCTCGGTCATCGCGAAATGGCCATGGTATCAGTAGTATACAGCTCGTTTACCTTTTTTTCTACATTACTTTTCGGATATCTTGCTAAACGATTCGGATAATTTTTTGTTATGTTGTTAAAAAAGTAATCTATTTTTAGGCTATTTCATAAAAAAATCTTTAATTTGAACTTAATTAATTTTGTAGTAAAACCATCTAAACATATTATCGATGAAGACAATAAAACCATATTCTTTTATTGGAATAATGGCCATTTTAGTAATGGCGACAGCTATCTTAATTTCGGGATGTAAGAAAACCCAAAAGAAAGAAGATCAACAACAACAAACTGAGCAGGAGGAAATCACTAAATCAGAAATAAAGGAGAAAGTAAGCGAAGAAGTGTATCCCCTTCCTTCCACTTTTGAAATTACGGAAACGTTAAATGAAATTGGTGCAAGTTTTATTATCGCACTTACCAATGATGTGGAAAATGCCGATAAATATGTCACCGAAGAAAAGCAGTCTTTAAACCTTGGGGTATACAGCGCTGACCTCAGTTATGCAACCACTTATAACATGAAGCAATACATCATGGATTACATGGATGCCAATAAGAAACTTGTCGATGAACTAGGGATTTCAGGTGCATATTCCCCGGAATTTGTGAAAAAGGTTAAGGAGAATTTCAACAATAAAGATGAATTGGTGGATATGCTTACCAATTCATTCTACCAAACTTATAAATACATGAATCAACAGGGTAATGAGGAACTCTCCCTGCTAATTGTGGCAGGAAGCTGGATTGAAGCCATGTATATTACAACCCACATATCTGAAAATACATACCATAACGAACAGATAGTGGACCTGATCAATGAGCAGGAGTCCTCCCTGGACAAGCTTTTAAACATATTAAAGCCTTACTCAAGCAACAAAAGCATACAAAATGTAATCAAGGATCTACAACCCATTAAGGAAGTATACGAAAACAGGGGAGAAGATGGATTCACCGAAGAACAGGTAATAAAACTGCAAGATCTCTCCGGGGAGATAAGAGACCGAATCATTTCCTAAATAAAAAGACCAAATATTTTGAAAAAAAGGGGTGTTTTTGAAATAAGACACCCCTTTTTTTTATTAACTTTCCTTCCTACAATTCGCATGAAATTTTTCGTTTTAAGGCTGTAATACAAAATATTTTTCATAAATAAAAAATTATCCGAACCACAGTGTTTAACTTTTTAAACAGTTTGTTTTCCCATGAGTGAATCAATACTCAACGCTTTAATCCATCTCTTCGCTATCGTTGCTAATATAAGGGCTAAAAAGCTTACCCAGGCTGAAAAAGA
>JBNJFN010000344.1:0-4063 GCA_051746885.1 Bacteroidota bacterium
GCCTCCCATCTTCCCTGTACAGTTCCCTGACGGCCAATGGTCCAGCACTTTTACCATTGAAGACGAGTATGGCCTTGAAGCCATTCCCAATCCGGTACACGTACTTAAGACCCAGGAGCGTAAAAATCAGAACACGCAGTTGTTCGGTAACGCGTTCTTCCAGTTTCACCTGGCCCCCGGTCTGAGTCTTAAAACCCAGTTGGGAATTGACAATAATCTTCATGAATGGCGGTATTACAGTCCCACAGACCTGATCAACCTTTCAGCTCCTAACGGAGAGGCCTCCATCTCCAATTCAGAAAGACTTTACTGGCAGCAGGAAACCTTCCTCAATTATGAAAAAGTTGAAGGTGCTCATCGCCTGAGTGCTATGCTGGGACTCAGCTGGCAGGAAAGAACCTATCGTTCCAATGACATGTCTACGGAAGGATTTGCTGACGATTTTTATAAATACAACAACATGGGAGCAGCTTCTGATCCCAATCCTCCGTCATCATTTGCCGAGCGTTGGGCGATGAACTCTTATTTCCTTCGTGGAAGTTATACCTATGACGATCGTTACCTGTTCACCTTAACAGGACGTGCCGACGGTTCTTCACGATTTGGTGCTGATAACAAATATGGTTATTTCCCGTCAGCAGGCCTTGGATGGATTATGTCTAACGAAGACTTCATGTCCGGTAGTTCCTTGATCAATCTTCTAAAACTCCGGACCAGTTATGGTATCACCGGTAACACAGAGATCGGAACCTATCGTTCTCTGGCCACTGTAGGTTCAGGAACCGTTCTGATCAATGGAAGTCGCGAAACCAGCAGTTCTGTCAACCGTCTTCCCAATCCCGAACTTGAGTGGGAGAAAACCAGGCAGTTCAATGTGGGATTTGATCTCGGCCTCTACAATAACAGGATCTCACTGGAAGCCGACTATTACCACAAGCTGACCACCGACCTGCTTCTGAACCGTCCGGTTCCTCACAGTACGGGCTTTGGATCTGTTATTGACAACATTGGTGAGGTTTCGAACCAGGGACTTGATTTAATGTTGAAGACAACCAATGTTGATTTGCCTGATTTGCGATGGACATCAAGTGTGAATCTGAACTACAATCAAAACGAGATTCAAGCACTCGGAGAAAATGACGAAGACATCTTCCCCGGCCCCTGGTGGGTTTCCGGTAGTCAGATCATTCTTCGCGTGGGCGAACCATTAAGTTCTTTTTATGGATATCGTCGCCTCGGAACCTGGAATACCGACGAAGCTGCTGAAGCAGAGGAAGAAGGTGATGTTCCAGGTGAAGCGAAGCGCTCTGACGAGAAAGAGATTATCGGAAAGGGGATTCCCGACTGGACAGGAAGTTTTATTAACCGCGTTCAGTACAGGAATTGGGATCTTTCTGTAGACCTTCAATTCGTCATGGGGGTTGAAATACTGCAGCAGTTCCTGCACTCTACCGAAGACCGCACAGGATATGCCAACGGACTTTCAACCATTCTCTACGAAGGCTGGACAGAAGACAACCAGAATACCATGGTGCAGCAAATCCGTAATGCCCCATTGAGCGGCCAGAACAGTGAAATTGACAGCCACTGGGTTGCTGACGGATCTTATTTGCGTGGAAACAATATTTCCCTGGGATATACTTTTGGCGACACTTTCCTCAACAATACAGGATTGCAAAACTTGAGGGTTTATGGTAGTATTGAAAATGCATTTGTCGTTCATGATGATGATTTCAAAGGGTATGACCCGGAAGCTACTTCATGGGGCGGAAATCAGTGGGGACAAAACATGTTCTTCTTCCAGTATCCCAAACCACGGACCTTTACTTTAGGCGTGAATATGAAATTTTAAGGTCTAACTCTTAAAGCAATTGAAAATGAAAAAAATAATCATATTATTCGCGGGACTCCTGTTTATGGTTTCCTGTGAAGATTTTCTCGAAGAAAAACCGAAAAGTGAGATGAGTGTTAATCAATATTTTAGCGATCCTTCTCACGCGCAAAATGCTGTAAACAGCCTGTATCGGGACGGAGTTCCCGGCTTCTTTGGTGCAGGTAGTGCCTACCGGGGAACCACAATGATGATCGGCGGCTACATGTCGGGCTTTTTCGATAATGAGTACAAAGGACAGGAAGTTCACGTGGAGGAGTGTCATAACCTGACACTGGACCCGGTCAACTTGTCGGGATATCTTGATGACATATGGGATCCTTGCTATACGGCGATATCCCGGGCCAACAATGCGATAAAGTACATTCCCGATACACCTGACCTGAATGATGCAAAGGCGAATGAACTGGAAGCACAGGCCCGCTTTTTCAGGGCGCTGAACTATTTCCACCTGGTCAAAACATTTGGTGGGGTACCTTTGATCACCGAGCCTTATGAGTCGCTTGCCGACATGTATCTCGAGCAATCCGATGCTGAAGAGGTTTACAACCTGATCATTGAGGATCTGGAATTTGCCATCAATGACGGCGGACTCGATGATCAACCCATGCCGATGAACAATTTCAGGGTTTCTCAGGGTTCTGCCCGGGCTATGTTGGCTGATGTTTACCTGACCATGAGTGGTCATCCTGTTCAGTCCGATCATTACGGGGATGCTGCTGATGCAGCTCGTGATATCATCAATACAGGAAATTACGGTTTGATTGAGCATGGCGAAGAGCTTTCAAACAGTGCCTACAATAAGATGCGCTCTTCCGAAAATGAAAGCGAATATCTCTATGTGATCGAATATGAGTCCGGAATTGCTGAAAATAATTACCTTCCTGCTTATTCTTATCCCAACCGGGCTGCGACTTGGGGCGTTTTCCAGTATTCAATTACCAACAATGCTTACCGCCCTGTTGAAGAATTGCTGGATGTTTATGACCCGGATAACGACCTGAGGATGCAGGAAAAACAGTTTTTCCATTCATCACTGACTTATATGGAAGACGAAGAGGAAGTGACCCGCAATTATGAAGTCTCTCCTTATCTGTGGCATGATGATGAGGCGCTCTTTGAAACCGGACGTGGTGGAAAAGACGTGGCTGTTTACCGTTATGCCGAGGTTCTGCTGATTGCCGCTGAAGCCATTGCAAGATCAGAGGGCGTAACCAGTGAAGCCGTTGGTTACCTTGCTGACGTCAGAAACAGGGCATACTGGGAAACCGATCGGGCCGACATTGTCAGTGAATTGTCAGGTCTTTCGGAACAAGCCTTTGTTGAAGAGGTCTGGAAAGAGAGAATGCGCGAATTGCCTCTTGAATACCGGATATGGTCAGATATTCAGCGGACCCGGAAGTATCCGCTCACCGATGAGAACAATCCCGGTGAAGTGACTTTCGTTGATGTCGTGGGACAATCCAATGTTTGGGGAAAAACTTTTGAGGAGAAACATCTTCTGTTCCCCATTTCCAATAATGAAATGCAGCGGAATCCCAACCTGACCCAAAATTCCGGATATACCGCCGGGCAAGAATAATTGCTATAAGGAATGGTGCCCGGAGATTTAGTCCGGGTGCTTTTCTGCTCGTTTTTTCCCGGAATCACACAACTAATACTTTTACGATCAATCCACACTTCTTTCCCGGGAAACTGATTTTATGACTGAGCTGAATGTGTTTGCAGGGTGCAATGGCATTCAGCTCAGGCTTTTTCCTGAAAGTTGGCATGGGGATGACGTGTCAACTTTTTTTATTATATGCAAAAAGATAATGTTCTTTATTGAAAAAATGGTAAATTTGTAAGGAGAGATGGTTTTATCGAAGCCGCTCTTCTGTGTTTTGTAAAAAGAATAAATAAAAAAATATCATTATGAAACGAACACGATTTTTGGCCGGCGTGCTATTTTTGGCCGGCTTATGGAGCATTTTGCCCGATGGTTCAGCCCAGAAGTCGGCTTCTTTAGACAAAGAGCCGGTTGATTTTGTGAATCCTCTGATGGGAACCGACTCCAAATTCAGCCTCTCCAACGGGAATACCTACCCGGCGATAGCTCGTCCCTGGGGCATGAATTTCTGGACACCTCAGACCGCCGAAATGGGCGACGGCTGGCAATATGCCTACGATGCC
>JBNJFN010000345.1:0-4050 GCA_051746885.1 Bacteroidota bacterium
TTATACTCCTGCCTCCATTCGCCATTTTTCTGAGAAGGTTGGTATCGCTAAACGTGATAACATCATTGATATGGCGTTTTTGGAAAGCAGTGTGCGGGAGGATCTTAATAAGAGAGCACAGCGTGTTATGGGCGTGCTGGATCCCGTAAAAGTAGTCATTACCAATTATCCGGAAGATCAGGAAGAAGAGCTTGATGCGGTAAACAATCCCGAAGATGAAAGCATGGGCACGAGAAAAGTACCTTTCTCCCGCGAAATTTACATTGAACGCAATGATTTCATGGAGGATCCGCCGAAGAAGTTTTTTCGCCTGGCACCCGGCCGCGAAGTGAGGTTGCGCTATGCTTATTTTATCACCTGTGAAGGTGTTGTCAAAGATGAGTTTGGAGATATTACAGAAATAAGGTGCACGTATGATCCGGCTTCCCGTGGTGGTCAGTCACCTGACGGACGTAAAGTGAAAGGGACATTGCATTGGGTTTCGGCCAGGCATGCAGTACCGGTTGAAGTGCGGCAGTACGACCGCCTTTTCATGACCGAAGATCCCGATCAGGTAGATGAAGAAGGCAAGGATTTCCGGTCAAACCTTAACCCTGATTCACTGCATGTTTTGGAAGACTGTAAGCTGGAGCCTTTTATAAAAGATGCCAAACCGGAGGACAAATTCCAGTTTGAACGCAAAGGTTATTTCTGTGTGGACCGGTACTGTGACCCCAATAAAAAACTTGTGTTCAACCGTACAGTCACATTAAAGGATACCTGGGCAAAGATCGCCAAACAACAAAAACAGCAACCTCAGAAACAGAAAAACAAACAGAAGAATAAATAAAATCTAGTCTTGTAGGGACGTACGGCCTACGTCCCTACAATTACGGGGAAATATCGCGAGCCAGTGTTACCATTTATCCACCCAAGGCCATATTATCATTGGTCCCGGTATTTAAATCGCCGATAATAAAGCCTGGATGAAAATGGATTCATTTTTAGCTCTTAATCAGAAACTCATGAACATTTTTCAACGTAACCACTTGGGATAATTGAGGATGGTATGCATTGACAAAACTTTTCGGAATTTTAACTTTTGATTTCGGATTATATTTGAATTCGAATGCATATATCCTTTCATTTTTTTCTTCAACCAAATCAATTTCCCCACCATCGTATGTTCTCCAAAAGAATACATTTACTAACGGATTATGGATTGAATTGTATTTTATTCTTTCGCTCATACAAAAATTTTCCCATAAAGCACCTTTGTCCTGTCTGTTTGTAAGAGGTGAAAAGTTGCTTATCGCGGCATTTCTTATACCATTGTCGTAAAAATAGTACTTCCTGCTTTTTTTTATTTCATTTCGCAGGTTTTTGTTAAATGATGATAGTCCGAATACCACAAATGATTTTTCAAGAAGGTCAATATATTTTTCAACCGTTTTCATTGAAGTACCAATCATATTGGCAATTTCATTGTATGACACCTGCGAACCGATTTGCCAGGAAAGGGCTTTGACCAGCTTTCTCAAAATACTATGATTTCTGATCTGTTCCAGTTCAAATATGTCCTTATACAAATAATCGGAGGCTAAGTTGCTAAGCATTAATTCTTTTTCTGTTATTGGTTTGTCTATTATACCAGGATAAGATCCGTATATCAGGAGTTCTTCCATATTTTCCATGCACCACAACCATGATTTGTTTTCAGCAATTTCATTATATGATAACTGAAATATCCTGAATTTGATGTTCCTTCCGGTTAGGGGTTCAGAAATCTTACCGGCAAGATCAAAGCTACTTGAACCTGTTGCAATGATCTTATGATTAAATTCCGGAGAATCATATATTAGTTTCAGGATTTTGCCTATATTTTGTATTGTTTGGGCCTCATCAAGGGCAATGACTTTCTTGTTCCGGAATAATAAACGATATTGGCTGATATCCATATTTTCCAATACATCTTTTATATCGGGCCTTTCGCAATTGAGGATCAATGCATCTTGATCACCAGAGAACATTTTGTTTAACAAGGTAGTTTTACCCGTTTGGCGAGCACCATAGATGATGATGATTTCCTTACTGTTTAAATATTTCTTGATTAGAAGTTCTATGTCTCTAGAATACATGATAATATCTGATTTGTTGAAAAATTAAGCCAAAATTTTTATATATGATTCAAAAATTAAGCCAAAATTTTTATATATGATTTATTTATTCTGAACTAATCTACCTATTATTCAATATAATTCATTATTGAAAAAATTAAATCTAAGCTACTTAACTCTGAGCATGGCACTTATAGTCAGGTTAAGAGAGATTTGTTTGCAGCTAAAGCTGCGGTGAGAATGATCCAGGCTAAGTTGCCAGATAAATTTTTTTTGTATCTTGTACAAAATTTTTTTATGGATTAACAGCCCGTTCAAATCGATGGAGTACAAATGGCCTATTATAGGAACCAGACCAATGGAAAAACCGGTAAATTTTTAGATTTGGCAATTCATTGTTGAAGGATGCGGTTTTTATCATTCATAACCAAAGAATTGCATCCTGATAGTTTTTGTTTGAAATCTAACAAGCGGAATCATGAGTTACAAGAAAGATGAGAATAACGAAAAGAAGGATAACAACCATCGCAAAAAGCGGGAGATTGAAAAGAAGTATGGAGCGAAATTTTCTGACCACAGCGATCTTCCACCTGATATTGAAGCGGAATGGTTAAAAAACATTGAAAAGTTCGAGGAACAATTCAATCAGGGTAAAAGAACTACCCTTTGGGAATATTTAGAAAATTGTGATTTGTTTGAAATCCTTGTATGCCAGTTAGGCGGGTGTCAATAGCCGGACAGGTTTTGATAATTGAAAATTGGAGCTTACAATGAATGACCTCCTTGATTGTATGCTTTTCCTGCGCAATTTTCCTTAAGAAGCATTCCCTTTGTTAATATTTTCCAGCGCCTTATCTATTCTCCTGATCGTTTCTTCTTTGCCGATCATTTCTACGATCTTGGCTACGTCCGGCCCCATTCCTGTTCCTACAAGGGAAATACGCAAAGGAAGCATCACCTGACCCATTCCCAATTCCTTTTCTTCTGTAAGTTGTTTTACTGTATTTTTGATGTTATCTGCCTGAAATTCTTCCAGCGCCATTAGTCGTTCCTTAAGTTCACCCAAAAGGTCAGGAGTGTGGGCCTTCCATTTCTTTCTGATCATTTTTTGATCATATTCCCGGGGAGGCCTGAAGAAGAAGAATGCCTGATCCCAGATTTCATCTATAAGGTATACCCTTTCCTTTACCTGGCTACATACTTCCCTTACATATTCATGAGAAGGGTTATAACCTTTGTCCTTTAATATGGGCATGAAAAGGCCGGCCAGCTCATCATCCGATTTTTTCATCAAATATTGATGGTTGAACCATTTGGCTTTGTCGGGGTCGAATTTGGAGCCTGCCTTGCCTACTTTTTCGAGTTCGAAGGCTTCAATCAGTTCGTCCAGGGTGTAAAGCTCACGGTCGGTGCCGGGATTCCATCCCAGGAAGGCCAGAATGTTGATAAATGCCTCAGGCAGGTAGCCCGATTCCTTATATCCTTTAAAGGTTTCTCCGGTTTCAGGGTCTGTCCATTGCATGGGGAAAACCGGGTAACCGTGTTTTTTTCCGTCGCGTTTACTGAGCTTCCCTTTACCGCTGGGGTTTAATATCAGCGGCAAATGTGCAAAAACGGGCATCTCTTCCTTCCATCCAAGCGCTTCGTAAAGTAAGAAATGGAGAGGGAGGGAGGGCAGCCATTCTTCACCACGGATCACATGGCTGATCTTCATCTCATAATCATCCACTACATTGGCCAGGTGATAAGTAGGCATGCCATCGGATTTGAACAGTATTTTATCGTCAAGCTGATTGGTGTTTACCTCCACCTCACCGCGGATCAGGTCATTGACCACAATGTGCTGATCTTCCGGCATCTTGAAGCGGATCACATACGGCTCATTTTTATTGATCAACTCATTCACCTCTTCCTGGGAAAGGGTGAGTGAATTTCTCATGTCGCCACGTGTTAC
>JBNJFN010000346.1:0-4047 GCA_051746885.1 Bacteroidota bacterium
CCTATCTGGTTCATGTTTTTCTGGATGAAAAAACCAACCGGATTGCAGCCTCCGCAAAAATCGATAAGTTTCTGGACACTGTTCCTCCCGGTTATGAACAGGGAGAAAAAGTTGACCTGCTTATTGCCGAAGAAACAGAAATTGGTTACAAGGCCATTGTAAACAACCAGCACTGGGGCATTTTGTATCAAAATCAGGTTTTCAGACCGCTTTCGCCCGGTGAAAGGCTGGAGGGGTTCATCAATAAAATCAGGGACGACGATAAAATTGATTTACTTCTGGAAAAACCGGGTTACGGAAAAATTGATCCCATTTCTCAAAAATTGCTGGAAACGTTGCACGAAAACAACGGCTTCCTTGCGTTAAATGACAAAACTTCACCCGAAATCATTCAGTCGTTGCTGGGAACAAGTAAAAAGAATTTTAAAAAGGCCATTGGAAATCTCTATAAGAAAAAGCTAATTGAGTTTAATTCTGATGGGATTAAGTTAATCGGATGATCAGACTACACGATGCAATCGTGCGGCAGTGGGGGTTTAAAGTTAATATTGTTTAAACTGCAAAATTATGTTTCCGGAAGTTCCTGGAAACGTGCAGATAAGTACGCTGAAAATCATCCGGGTTTTAATCAATCTGCAGGAGGCAACGGTATGGAAAGATAATATTGTTGTGGCTACGGAATACATTGGGCCTATTGAACCGATTTAGTAATATACTGGTAAGGTTGTTGAATTTCAGGATAGATTTTATAAATAAATAGTATAATAGAATTAACATGAATCGATTTTTTATCTTTTTAATCATTTTATGGCTTCCTGCAGTTGTTTCTGCACAAAAATCACACAAGTTAAAAACGGTTGATAAAATTGATAAAGGAATTGCCGCCAGATATCCCGGCGATGAAGGGATAGAGAAGCACAAGGCGGTTGTTTTTACTGAAAATTTTGAAGCTTCATCTATTGCCGATGTGGTTGCAAACTGGTCATGGGCCAGGGGTGATAAAGACAGCCGGCTTTCCCTTGATGCCATTCCCGGACCGGAGGGCAGTACCGGAAACAAAAGCCTAAAGATGACAATCCGCAGGGAGGAAGGTGAACGCAATGCAGGCAGCGATTTGATAAAAATTTTTGATGAACGGTACGAACAGCTTTTTTTACGGTTTTATGTGAAGTTTGCCAACGACTATGGATACAACCATCACTTTACCAGCTTATCAGGAGTTGTGGACCCCAAACCCGCACCCAGTGGTTCTGCCGGAAAAAAACCAACCCGGCATTTTAGCAGTACAATTGATCAGTTAACAGGAAACATCAACGGAACAGGTCCTGCAACCACACCTCCCGGTTACTGGTCGTTTTATACCTACTGGCCTGAGATGAATTCCTGGCAAAGCCCGGAAGGCCAACCCGACGGCCGTCCTAATCCCTATTATGGTAATAATTTCATGCCCAAAGATCCGGTTCCTGCGAAACGGGGCGAATGGCAGTGCGTTGAAATTATGATTCGCGTAAATTCTGCACCCGATAAAATGGACGGTGCCCATGCTTTTTGGATCGATGGTGAACTGGTGGGGCATTGGGATCCGCTGGAGAAAAACCCGGTTAAGGGCTACTGGAGGGGTGACCGCTTTATAAGCAATGCCGACCACGAAAAAGCCGAACCTTTTCAAGGAATACGATGGCGTAATTTTGAGGATAAAAAACTATTTGAAAAACTTAAAATTAACCGGTTGAGGGTGCAGAACTATGTGTCGGGTACTTCATGGAAAAATGTAGATAAATATGCTGAGGAACATCCTGATTTTAAAGTTAACAGGGAAGAGGCTACCGTATGGAAAGATCATTTTGTTGTAGCTACAGATTATATCGGGCCTATTGTACCTAAAAAGAAATAAGCAGAAAATTATTTAGGGAACCTTGGCATTTCCTTTGCCTTAAAAAAACATTTTTTCTTTTAATAAGTTATATTTTACTCCAGTTGAACGTGATGGGGTATACTATAAATGAACATCCCCGAATTTTTATCAATAAATCACAATTACCGGTTCTTGCTGAACATGCAGAAGGGGCATTGGAGAATGAGTATCGGCAGATAAAAGGTCTGGCAGACCGTACAGTGAAGCAGGGGCTTAACAGAATAACCAACCGTTTTTCTCCGCCCATTGGCCTCGTCTGCTGCGGAATCAGCTACCTGGTTGAGCGGGAACTTGGAAATGATTCTGAGAAGTATGCTACAGCCATCAAAAAATATTGGGGAAACGGGGAAGTGCTTAATATGGAAGGTGATGGTTTTTTTGGATTCCATGGCATGTTGTACGATTGGATATATGATGCACTTTCTGCTGAAGAAAGAAAAATCTATGGAAACCAGCTTGGTCAATGGCTACGATACTATACCGATACACCCGAAATAACTTTACGAAATGGGCACTGGTGGTACAATCAGACCTGGGGTCCTGCCCATCTGAATACCCCAAATACAAGAGACGGGATAACACCCAAATTATTTGTTGCCCTGGCTCTTAAAGATGCAGGTACTATTCATGATCAGGATGCCGGGCAGTTCCTTGATTCCTGGAATGAGCGCGTTCCTGCTGAATGCATTCCGGCATTTAATGAAATGGGAGGTGTATGGTCGGAAAGTATGGGACACGGCGAATATGGTCCTGTAGTTGTCATTCCTTGGGCATTTGAAGCCTGGCGTACTGCTACGGGTGAGGACCTGTTTTCTAAATGTGCTCCCACCAGCTACCTGCCTGAAATGACACTATGGGCCAGGCATACCATTGTACCATTTGCCAATCATACCGCCTGGATCGACGATAATAATGCATCACCACCCAGAGCTTTTTCACGAATTGCTCCTATACTGGCTGCACGGTACAGGGATCCCGTCGCCCAGGCTGCAAGTGAAGAAGGTGCAAGAGAGGGATGGAGCAGAATTCCCTGGGAACGCTTTCTGTTTTACAATCCAAAAATCAAATCCAGCACTCCTGAAAAGGAAAAATATGAACTTGCGTATCATTTTAAAGGAGCCGGACATGTTTACATGCGTGAAAAATGGAACGATCCCAACAGTACCTGGGCATTTTTTGGAGCAGGTCCTTCTTTTGCAGGTCACTCAAGAGACGATGAAGGTCATTTTATGATTTCAAAAAAAGGATATCTCGTTTTGCGGGTTGGTGGTTCGGGTCATAACGACCGTGATTATTACACCGGAGGTTCACTTGCTTTTAATATTGTTACTATTTTTGATGCGGAGGAAACATTTCGTCGCACTAATCCCCGACAGGGAAATGGGGTAAAAAATGAAAATGACGGCGGAATGATTCGCTATCTCTACAGCTCAAATTCACGTATAGACCGTGCTGAAATTAAATCATACCATCATAACACTAATTTTACCTATGCTGCAGCTGATCTTTCCAAAGCATATTCACTGCATAAAGTAAACGAAGTTACACGACAGTTTTTCTACCTAAGAGGCGATAAAGAGTTTTTCATTATTTTCGACCGGATTGAAGCTACCAGGCCCTCCTTTCCGAAGCACTGGTTTCTTCATATTCCCGGTGAACCGGAAATAGATGGGAAAGAGACCATTCTGACTCCTGGGCATGTTTTTACCTACAATGGAAACACAGCTACCTGGCTTTCCGATCCGGCAGGGGAGGAAAATGTTCTTTCAACCGGCAGGGCCAGGGCGTTCTTTACTACCCTGTTGCCTAAAAATTCTGTGATTACCAAACGTGGAGACGAAGGACACGATATGTGGGGACATCCAAATGAACCGACTGCTCAGTACAACCATACCAGAAGCGACCAAAATAACAGATTGAAATTGCCCATTGTGCCATGGAGATTGGAAATTGAAGCACCACAAGACGACGAAAGAGCCTATTTCCTGAATGTGATTGAAATTGGTGAAGAAAAAGATAAAGCAATGACCGGCCTGGAATTAATCGAACAGGATGAATTTTACGGAGTAAGAATCAATACTTCCGGAAAACCTGTAGAGGTAATGTTTTCAAATCAGGGAAAACTCTCTGCC
>JBNJFN010000347.1:0-4044 GCA_051746885.1 Bacteroidota bacterium
TTTAAGATTCATCATAAAATTTTCTCTTACCATCCTGGAAGCATATTGGAGAAAATTTTTCAGATTTTCCCTTCCCACCGATGCATTCTGATCCACCCAGTCCAGAATATCCACGACTTTTCTACTGTAAGATAAACGCATTAAAGAGACAAAGCGTTGAAAGTTTTCCTTTTCCTCCTCCCGGGTATGGACAAAGTGCAGTGCCTCCAGGTAATTGCCATTGGCCAGCCTCACTACTTCCTGAGCCTTTTTGGGTTCCAGTCCAAAATAATCGCTAATGGCATTGAACATGCTTTCATCATCAATCCTGGGTACACGGATTTTTTGTGTTCTTGAAAGAATGGTTGGAAGCAACAGGTCGGAATTTTCCGATATCATCAGGAAAACGGTTTTTGGCGGTGGTTCCTCGATAAGCTTCAGCAGCTTGTTGGCAGCACTTTGATTCATGCGTTCCGGGAGCCAGATGATCATTATCTTATATTCCGCCTCAAAGCTTTTGAAATAAAGTTTATTAATGACCCGGTTGCTTTCATTGGTGGGGATGATGCCCTGCTTATTTTCCAGATCCAGTTTTTGATACCATGTTCTGGGATTGATGTAAGGGTTTTCCAAAAGCGTGTTCCGCCATTCCTCCATGTAATGATCGGAGGTGTCGGGTTGGGATTCGGAGGATCTTTTTACCGGAAACATAAAGTGGAGATCGGGATGAACCAGCTTGTTATATTTTCTGCACGAGACGCAGGTTCCGCACGCGTCCTTTTCTCCCTTATTTTCACAGTTGATAAATTGTGCATAAGCAATCGCCAATGCCAGTTTACCCGAACCTTCCGGTCCTATGAACATTTGAGCATGGGCGATACGACTCTCTGTTACTGTTTTGATAAGCTGGTTTTTTATCCTGTCCTGCCCGATGATCTCTCTGAATAACATGTATTTTGAATTCCTTCCCTTATTGTCAGAGTTTGTGATATTATAAGCTTTTCAAAGATAAGGAAAATATTTCATGTTGAATTTTATCTGATACCAGATTGGATAAAAATTGATGGGTTCCGGATAAGGGAAGTAAAACAGGAAAGCGGAGGCATTATGAGTAAAATCAGGTTTCAGGTGGTTAACTTATAGCCAATCGGTAGGAAAAAATCTATTTTTATCTTTAAATTTGCAGGAACCTTTTAATTGGATTAAAATTACATGTTTTATTATATTTAAACGAGTCACATCATTTAATATATTGATGTTGATATAAAAAGGAGGTATTATGAGTGAAATGAAAAATTTACAATTACTGCAGGATGCCGATCTTAACGGTAAAGTTGTTTTGGCCAGAGTAGACCACAACGTTGTTAAGAAAGGCAGTATTAAGGATCCTTACAGAATAGATTCCACCATTGGGACTTTGATGAACATTTACGCCAAAGGAGGCCGGCCCATTTTGATGACTCATGTGGGAAGGCCCAAAGACAAAAAAACGGGTGAAATATCCATTAGCCCCGACAGTTCTGTCCGGCCAATTGTGGAGTATCTGCAGAACAAACTCTATCTTAACATTGTAGTACCTGAATTCACTGCAACGGATAAGAAAGGTTATACCGAAGTGGAATCCTCCATTAAAGACCATGTTAAAGATTTGAGGGATGGTAAGATCGATGCCATCTATATGCCCAATACCCGGTGGTTTTTGGGCGAGCAGGATAAGGGTGAAGAAGCAGAAAAGCTTGCCAAACAACTGGCCGACCTGGCCGATGTTTATGTGAATGATGCCTTTGGCTCATGGCAGGCCCATGTTTCCACTGTGGGAGTGGCCAAACATCTTCCTGCTTACGCCGGTCATTTGATGCAAAAGGAAATTAAGAACCTCGAACGGATCTTCAATCCCGAGAAGCCTTTTGTAGCAGTGGTAGCCGGTGCCAAATTCGATACCAAGGCCGATTCGCTTTATTCTCTGCTCGACAAGGCCGACCACCTTGTTCTTGGCGGAGTAATATACAACGCTTATCTGTGTGCCAAATACGATATAAAAATCGAAGGGGTTTCGGATGATGACATCAAGGTGGCTAAAGAATTTGTTGATTATGCTTCCAAACATGCAGATAAAATTCTTGAGCTTCCTTACATCCTTGAATCAGATACCCTGGACGGTAAATTTGAAGGCAAATACCGTGAGCATGATGTAAGATCACTGGAACCCGGAACCAAGCTGAACTATGTTCTGGATGTTTCCGAAAAATCTTTCCGGGAGGATAAGGTTCAGGAGGCCTTCAAGAATGCGAAGACCATTTTCACCAATGCTGTAATGGGCCTGACACCCCATTTTGCAGAAGGCACCATTGCCCTGGATAAACTTATTGATGAAAATAAAGGTGCCATGAAGCTGTTTGGCGGTGGTGATACCAACGAGGAAATGAAAAATCTGCTGCCCGGGGTTTACATGAAGGCTGTCGATGATCCCAGTTACTATCTGTTCACTGGGGGCGGTGCAGTTCTGAAAGCCATTCAGGAAGGTACCACAGAAGGCCTTGAGCCGGTTAAAGCGCTTATGAAATAATACCGGATATTATCCTAACTATAAAGCTGGTATGGATTAGTTTCCATACCAGTTTTTATGATTCAATCTTTTGATGTTTTGGCCTTACTGAGATACTATAAAGAAGGCGTCACAGAAGCAGGATGTGATGAGGCAGGCAGAGGGTGCCTTGCGGGGCCTGTCTTTGCCGCCGCTGTAGTTTTGCCTCCTGATTTTGAACTGCCACTTTTAAATGACTCCAAAAAGCTCACCCCAAAAAACCGGTATGCACTCAGGGAAGAGATCCGTAATGTTGCGCTCTGCTATGCGATAGCTTCCGTAGAGAATGAGGAAATTGACAAAATGAATATCTTCAAAGCCTCCATGCTTGCCATGCATCGGGCTTTGGAGCAATTAAACCCTGTTCCGGAGCATTTGCTGATCGATGGAAAATATTTTTATCCGTATAAAAATATCCCTTATCAATGCATTGTGGAAGGGGATGGCAAGTACCTCTCCATTGCAGCAGCTTCCGTCTTGGCCAAAACTTATCGCGATGATTATATGATCCGGTTAAGCAGCGATTATCCGGAATACGGCTGGGATAGCAATAAGGGCTATGCTACTGCCCGGCACAGACAAGCTTTAAAGGAATACGGTGCAACTCCTTATCACAGGAAAAGTTTTAAATTACTACCAGACGCCCACCAGCTTGAACTGAAGAATCTCAGGGATCAAACCTGATCTTCCCCCTTCATAGTAAAGATATCCTTTCTTTTTCACTAAAAATGACCGAAACCTCAGTACATGGTCGTATCTGAAATTCCGGTCATTATATTCTTCATTCTTCTGCAAACTTTGGCTTTTGCATTAGTCAAGCTTGTAAAGTTATTCTTCCTGCGTTTCATCCACAAACTGGCGCTGGCTCAGTTCCCTGTCGAGCATCAGCAGTCCCTGGCCTTGGCCACCTACCATCTTTAACTGTTGCAGCAGTTCATCCGCATTGGCTTCTTCTTCAACTTGTTCCGAGACGAACCATTGCAACATGTTATCGGTACCATGGTCTTTTTCTTCCCTGGCAAGATTGACCAGATCATGAATCATGCCGGTCACCTTTTGTTCATGGGCATATACCTCTTCAGCTACCTTCAATTCATCTTTCCATTCTTTAGGGGGTTTCTCTATGGTTTCAAGGAGAACCCTTCCACCTCTTTCATTGACGTAGCGGTAAATTTTCATGGCGTGGGTCATTTCTTCCTGGGCCTGAACATACATCCAGTTTGCAAATCCCGATAGATTGCGATCTTCAAAATAAGCCGACATAGCCAGATAAAGGTATGCAGAATACATTTCTGCGTTGATCTGCTTATTCAGTGCTTCTTCCATTTTTTCTGATAACATAAATTTTCCTCCTTATTTTATAAATTAATATATGAGTTCATTGTAATAAGCGCTAAATCGCTTTGTTTGCCAAAAATATAAAAAATCATCCTGTTGACATACACAAAATATAGCCTCTGGCGATTTTGTTCAACAAAAAT
>JBNJFN010000348.1:0-4023 GCA_051746885.1 Bacteroidota bacterium
GTGGTGATCAGATCATTGAAAAACCAATCCAGGTCTTTATCGGTGTGTTCCCTGAAGACTTTTTCCAGATCTGACGGATAGGGATGTTTGAATTTCCACTTCCGCACAAAATCCTGCATGATGGTGTTGAATTCTTCTTCTCCCAGATAATTCATCAGATGAAGAAAGGCCAGGCCAGTTTTTGAATAGGAGATACCGACATAATTGGCCATATTGAATTCTCCGGAGGCTGTATTTGTCGGTTGATCGGTATTTTGCCGGGCCAGGAAAAGGTAGGTAAGGGCATGGAGATATCGGTACCGGAGGTGATCAACGCCCAGTAGCTTTGCCAGGCCCTGATCCATCTCTAACATTTTGTAAAGCTCGACTTCATCCGGATACTTGTTTTGCATATACCGGATTTCGCTGAATGTGTTGATCCCCTCATCCAGAAAAGGGTATCGTCTTTCATTGAATCCGAGCATTCCGTAGAACCAGTTGTGGCCTACCTCGTGCATAATCACCTGTTCCAGCATTTTGGCCTGCTGTGTGTGGCCAATTGCTGTGATCGTAGGATATTCCATGCCGGTGCCGCGCGATCCTGCTGCTCCAAGGACAGCGGAGCAGTTGTTGTAGGCATAATCTCCGTACCAATTTGAATAGTAGCTGATGGCATCGTTGATATAATTGGTGGCATTTCTCCACAATTCGGCCTGATCGTTTGTGAAGTAGGTCCAGGTTGTTACGTGTCTTTCAGAATTGGGAAGTTTGACCGAATCCTTCATTACATGATACCTTTTATCCGCAAACCAGGCAAAATCATGTGCGTTTTCAATGGTATAGCGGATGGTTTTGTTATTGCCGGAAGAAACCGGTGTGTCCATGTCATTGGGCTCGAATGAAAATTTGCTTTCGGACTCCAGGGCACGGTCATTCAGCCATTTGATTTCGCTTTGCGTTTGAAGCTCTCCTGAAGCGCCCACCACATAATTTTCAGGTAGTGTAATGGAAACCTCAAATGAACCGAATTCAGAGTAGAATTCACCCATATCCCTGTATGGCATGGGATGCCAGCCCAATTTATCATATACGGCAGGTTTGGGATACCATTGGGTAATTTTGTAGCTCTGTCCTATATGCCCAAGGCGGGAGGTAACTCCCAGCGGAATTTTTACACGGAAGGGGGTGGTAATGGTGATACTTTTCCCGCTTTCAAGGGGTTCATTAAGGTGAACCTTACAGATATCAATGTGTTCGGGGTGATATTCCCAGTCTACTTTCTCTCCATTGACCTTAAAATTCAGGGAGTCGATCAATCCTTGTTGGGTCTTTTTTTTGAAAAGCTGGTGTTTTCCTTCGCTTTTGAATTGCTCCCGGGCGAGGGTGGTTTCGTTGTTTTTGTATGAATTGGGCCATATATGAAAATAAATGAACTCCAGATCATCAGGAGAGTTGTTGGTATATTCAATCTTTTCGAAGCCGGAAAGGGTATGGTCCTGATCATTGAGCTTAACTTCTATCTGATAGTCCACTTCCTGCTGGAAGTATTCCTGGGCCCTGGATGTAAGGGCGAAAATCAGGAGAAGCACTGCCAGGACTGATTTGATGAAATTTGGGGAATACATCATCTTTTTAAGGTATTGGTTGCAATCTGGCTGATAAAATTACAAAAATTGGAGAATGAATTTCATTAAAAGTACATGATTACATTGTCAAATTGTTAAATGGTTAAAAGAGGCAAAGGCCTAGGCTAAAACAAGCTGTTATTAAATATTTAAATTGTTGTAGGAAGGCTAAGTCAGGGATTCCGGGTCTCCCCCACCGTTGGCGGGGCCGGCTGGAATGAACTGAAGGCGGAGTTTATCTGTGAATACAATGAATGACAATAAAGCTTCTCCGGCCTTTGACGCCCGCCTGCCAGGAGGCAGGCCTGCCTGATAGCCGGCAGGGATAACAATTGAATTAACTATTGCATGATAATGTTTCCCTGCCAGCTTTAGCTTTTATATTGCCAACCGCTCCCGCAGAATGCGGGGCCAACTAATTTGCTAGATCTTTTCCCCTTTAACTTGGTTCTGCATTATAGTAAGCTATCAACTAATTTACCATAGTCAGTGATGCGGCACATCAACATCCGGTACTTTTTCTCCTGCCATGACTTTAAAGGGCAAAGTGTTTTGTTTGGGTGGCAGTGGGCAGGTTGCGTAAGGGGTAAAGGCACACGGCGGATTGTAAGCCTTATTGAAATCAAGATGGGTTATATTGTTTTCATTGGGTGCCTCTACAACAAGAAACCTTCCTCCCCCGTAAGTTTCTTCTGCATTGGTTTCGTCGCCGAATACCACAAAAAGGCTTTCTCTGCTGCCCATTGGATGCAGGGTGTATGTTTTCCCCCTGTATTCAAATTTGAGTACGCCGGGAGATTCTTCCTCATTGGTTCCCCCCAGTACATTGGGTACCTCCATTGTCTTTTTTTCTTCGTAGGGCTCAAATTTTGTCTTTATACGCCATTCTTTACTGACCGGGAAGGCCGGTATTTCCTTAAGTTCATCTAGTAATGGGCTTTCCAGGTCACGAAGCCGTATCCCGTATTGATCCCCTCTTTTTATGACAAACCATTTCAGAGGATCGTGACTGAGTACAGTGGGATCGCCTTGTGCATCACTTTTCATCTGTATCTTTCGGATCAGGGAATCCTGGTGAAATACTTCTGCATTGTTCCGGGCAGTAAACTGTATGTTTTCATCGGAGAGGTAAAGGCTTCCCAGATTGTCAGGAGCTTTCTCAGGGAAAACCACATCATTGGAGGAATCGCTGCCTATGGTATTTTTGCCCGGATCAAGCCAGTAGAGGCCGGCAAGATTGAGCCAACCATCGGGAGCTTTAAGATTTTTCAGTCTTTCAGAGCGCCATTCCATGATGCGCTCTTTGTATGTTGCTTCATCGGATTTACCGGATGGGCTGCTGCAGTTGACGAAAAATAAAGGACAGCAGAGCAAGAGGCCAATACCTATCTTTTTTCCTGTCATGAATAAGTTTTGTTGATTCAGGCTTCAAATATAAAAAAAGACAAGGACCTCTTAATTAATTTTGTCCATAAAGTCAAATAGATTTTACAGACTCTAATTATGATGAGAACACTTTCTTCAAAATATCTTCAACGAGTGTACCTGCCCATTGGGTCGGATCTTTCCGAATTTCCTTTTCTTCATTGGCTACCTTGAGGAACAAACCATCCAGGGCCTTTTCGGTAACGTAGGTCTCCAGTTCCGTGTCAACGGTTTCCATGCCTGCCACGCTTGCTACGCTGTTGTAGGTGGAGGTAAGCTCGTTCCATATTTGTTTTGTGGAAACCCCGCCTACCAGTTCTTTTTTTAATGATTCATCGAATCTGGGCTTGAATGCATTGAACAGGTCATTATAGGTAGTTGACTTCAGATAGTTGGCAGCGGCTGTCGAGTCGAAAGCTTCCTGTTGAGCGTTGCTGTCGGCAGGATTCTTTCCGTTCAGTATATCCCGTCCGCCAGAAATGGAGAGGGATGTAATGGCATCTCTAAGTATGGGAGAAGCTTCCGAAGCTGCATCTTCTGCAGAGCGGTTGATGCTCAGCACAGCATCGTCTATTAGCTGATCCAGCCCAAGGGACTGGAATAATGCGTCGTCCTTGTGTTCATAGATTATATCCGCTTCCGGTGGAAGCATGATTTTAATGGCTTCGTCCCTATAATATCCGTTACGCTCAGAAGTTACCGCCACTGCTGTGTCGGAACCTACTTCAAGAGCGGTTTTCAAACCTTTTACTACTTCTTCTTCTGAAAGTCCGGTATCTTTTTCCTTGAAAAGGCTGTCCATTTCTTCACAAGAAGCTGCCAGAAAGGCAATAATGATCAATACAATTTTGAGTCGGCTCATAATTTTTTTCCTTTTTTTACTCTCATATCGAGTAAAAAGTTGCAAAAAAATGAAATGATCCGGAAGGTTTTGATATTTCTTTTGCTATAATTTTATTACATGGCTTAGAGGCCCGGTAATTGTAGCTTTAGC
>JBNJFN010000349.1:0-2179 GCA_051746885.1 Bacteroidota bacterium
AATTGGTTAATTTTGTAAAAAATTACACACAAAATGAGGCGAGAAGATATAGAAATTATGGCTCCGGTCGGATCCTATGAATCTTTACAGGCTGCCATACAGGCAGGTACAGGATCTGTTTATTTTGGAGCAGGAAACCTGAACATGCGTTCTAAATCTACATTTAATTTTTCCCTTAATGACTTACAAACCATTGTTGAGCTTTGCCGGACACATCATATCAATACCTATCTTACTCTGAACACGATTCTCTATAACAATGACCTGCAGGAGATGCGTTGCATTATTGACACAGCAAAGGAAAGCGGGATCACTGCAGTGATAGCCAGCGATATTGCAGCCATTCGATACGCCTGGTCTGTCGGTATAGAAGTACACATTTCCACACAACTCAACATAAGCAATACAGAAAGTCTGAAATTTTTCGCACAATTTGCCGATGTCATTGTTTTAGCCCGCGAGCTAACCCTTGACCAGGTGAAAGAGATTACCAAAACCATCAAGGAAGAACACATTACCGGGCCTTCAGGGAAACCGGTCAGAATCGAGCTTTTTATACATGGAGCCCTTTGTATGGCAATTTCAGGTAAGTGTTATCTGAGTCTGCATGAAAAAAACTACTCGGCTAACCGTGGAAAATGCCTTCAGATATGCAGAAGATCCTACATTGTAAAAGATAAAGAAAGCGAACGCGAACTGGAAATAGACAATGAATACATCATGTCTCCCAAAGACCTGTCAACAATTTCATTCCTGAACAAGATACTGGATGCCGGCGTGCAGGTATTAAAGATAGAAGGGCGGGCAAGAAGCCCGGAATATGTAAAAACCGTAACAGAATGCTACCATGAAGCTGTAGATGCCTATTTTGATGGCAGTTATACAGAAAAAAAGATCAGTGCATGGCAGACCCGACTGGCCACTGTTTTCAACAGAGGTTTCTGGGATGGATATTACCTGGGCAGGAAGCTGGGGGAATGGAGCCATCAATATGGCTCCCAGGCTACCACGAGAAAAATCTACGTAGGAAAAATTACCAACTATTATAAGAAAAACAAAATCGCTGAAATTCTTCCCGAGGCCAATACAGTAAATGTAAAAGATAAAATTATGATTATTGGCCCGACTACGGGCGTCATTCAATCAACGGTCAGCGAAATCCGGGTAGATGATAAAAATGTGTATCAATCCCCCAAAAAAATCAAATGTTCCATACCCCTCTCCCGGCGTGTGAGGCCCCGCGATAAACTATACAAAGTAGTGGATGCTTCAAAAAGTGAAACTCAGTAGCGGGAGACCGAAAACCTTTTGGAATTTTCTACTCTTCATCCCATGCAGAAACGCTTCCACCCAATAGAGTTCGCACATTTTTCTTTTCAGGGGTTCCGAAATAACTGAAATCCGAGCCGGTGTTCACTTTCGCGTTAAGTTCTTCTTCAATCGTTAACTCTCCTTTTCCTCCTGTGTTGAGCTTAATATTCACCTTCTGGCAAACCAGATCGGTGCCTGTAAGAATTCCACCGGTGTTTAAATTGGCTTCCAATACTTCGGTTTTTCCAACAACATCAACTTTGCCTCCCTGATACGCTTCTAAATCAAGTTCTTTTGTATTAATTGAAAGCGTGATATTGGAGCCAGAGGTAGATTTTATCCTAAAAGCATCCTGAACAATCGGTTTTTCAAATTCTACATCTGCATCCGCTAAAGCAGTGATGCCTTCAAGATTATTAAAAGTAACCCGGATAAAAACATCCGGTCGTTCATTCCGCAGCAGTTTTTTGGTCATTTTGATCTCCAACTCATTATCTTCTACTTCGGTCTCAATCTCATCAAGGTTTACATCCGCACTCTCCATATGCAACTTATTTTCAGTGCCGGGCTCCATCACAACTGACATTTTACCAAAAATGCGAATTTCATCGTAGTCTTCAACCTCTATTTCTTTTATCTCCTGACTAAACGACATCAATGGTATAATTAAGCTCAAAATTCCTGTTATCCATTGTTTCTTCATCCAATACATAATAAACATTTTTAGAATTATAACAATCTGGTCACATTTTCCGATACAATATGCCCATCGAAAAGATGGACAATCCTTTTTGCATACTCTGCATCCGAAGGGGAATGCGTTACCATGACAATGGTTGTGCCTTCATCATTCAATTCCTTGAGCAGG
>JBNJFN010000349.1:2279-4021 GCA_051746885.1 Bacteroidota bacterium
CCTTCTTCCACAAGCAATTTGCTGCCTTCCCTTAATCCAACCGTATAAACGTATGGATTAACAACCAGAAATTCTTCAATGCGCTTTTCCCTGGTTTCTCCTGCATGGCCTTCCGGATGGGCATCCAGATAGTGGGGATTGATCTGAAATCTCACCAAATTCAAGGCATGAAAGGAATCCGGCTCGCTGATGGGCATATCATTGGTGGTGCAGATGGTAGGGCAGGCCACATTTGCACCGGCACTCCATCCAACATAAGGCGTACCGCCAAGAACCATATGACGTATTAATTCGATCAATTCCTCCTGTTGAAGGTACTTCAGCAAATGGAACGTATTGCCTCCTCCTACAACAATGGCACTGGCCTTTTCAATGACCTCCCTCTTACGGGAAAAGGAATAATTATGAAGTGAATCCACTTTCACCCCGAATTCGTCAAACTTCTTCTGAACCTTCTTCTGGTATTCATCGAATGTAAAACTCACAGCAGCATAGGGAATAAACAAAACATTGTTAATCTTATCTCCCAGAAAATTTTTTATGTCATCCCCGGCATGTTGAAGATACGATTCTCCCACATTGGTAGAATTGCTTATCAGTAAAAGTTTCATAAACGATGAATTTTGTGTTTTCTTTAGATATGTAAAAATATAAAAAAACAAGAGGATCTTCAAGCAATTTCTGTATCAGAAACTGAGCATAAATCCGATTGTGAATGGATGCAACTGAGGCCCTTTGTCCTTTTCGAACAGAGAACTATCATAATAATTGGCAAATATTTTTAGAAAACCGTATCCTGCCCGTAATGTATAGCCATAACGGAAGGGAGAGAGAAAAAAATCGCTCCTGTTTTTATCCTTGTTCTTATCTCCTTCATCTTTATAAACTACTTTGGTGTGGGAACCCAGTTTCATTCCCCCTATCAAACCAAGGGAAAAGAACAATTTGTTGTCGTTACTAACCGTATTCTGATACTCAAAAATAATAGGCACGGTTATATAGGTAGTGCTCAGCTTAGCTTTTTCAAGATTATATCCGGCATTGGCATAGGATGAATCCACCCTGATCTGATTATCGATTTTGTTAATGGGTAGCTGATTGTCAAAGCGATAATCATTGAACTCTATCCCCATACCCGTGCCAACACCAAAAGATTCCCCGATCAGGTTGATATCGTATTCGATAAAATTGAGGTTCACATTCCAGCTTTTACCGGTATTCAAATCCATATAGCTGTTGGATTCTGAAAGAGCCATAGAAAAATCATTGTTTACATAATTGTTCAGCCCGATCTCAAACCCTGCCCAATGCACGTCAAATCCTTTACCTTTTCCAAAATCCAGATCGAAATCATCCATATCGTTCTTCCAGCCATTTTCCCATTCCTCATCATCAAAATTCCCATCTTCATCTTTTTCTTTCACTTCAATACTGGTATCGCCTTCATCTTCGGTGATCCGAATCATTTTGTCCTTAAACTTAATGTGGGTTGTATCTTCCTTGGATCCTGGCTCAATGGTATCCTCCATGGCACAGGTAAAACTTCCGGGTCCATAAAAACTGTTATTAATCGGACTTCCTGATAACTGACCTATATTATATAAAGCAATACATAAGGTCAACACTGTAGTAATTAATATCTTTTTCATAGCCAATAAATTTTGATAATTTTTAATTAATGTTAATGATTCAAATGTTTAACGGTAGGACGGCTGGCTCAGATGATTTGTTACAGGCAAAAG
>JBNJFN010000350.1:0-4017 GCA_051746885.1 Bacteroidota bacterium
GGTTTACGGTATCTTCGTGTAAGCATCTTATCAGCTTCAGAATCGTTTGCAAACTTTTCGTAATCGCCCATGAACCTCAGTTCACGGTCTAACCGATAGGAAATATTGGCAAGTAGAGGAAGTGAAGAAGAATAGAATCCTTCACGAATATCGCTATGTAAATCTCCTGAGTTGCCAGAACGGATAACATCCAGAAAGTTAGCCCAATGATTCCCATTCTGACCACTTTCCAATTTTTTTGAACTTGCAAAAGGTTCTTTTTCCCTGCCACGAAAGGCATTCCACGTACTTCCATAAATTTCAAGCCATCCCTCAGTACCAAAAAACAAGTTGCCAATTTCCTGACCTTCACTGCCTTCATGATTGGTAAAACGACCACGGGTTTCAAACTCAAGCATTGTCCCGTCGCTGTATTTAAATACGGCTGTTTGCATATTAGGAGTTTCCTGCGTGGTCTTATCCTGGCCGTAAGCTTCTACATCGCCATACACCATTTTCCCCGGAGTCCGGTCTTCAGGCTTAACTTCATCCTGCCTGAAACCATAAATACCACCAGTGGAATAAACTTTTACGGGGTGTTCGTTTTTGTTGAGTCCCCAACGGGCAATATCGAGTTGGTGTGGACCGGTGTTACCTGTATCTCCATTACCTGTATCCCAATACCAGTGCCAGTTGTAATGACCCCGTTTTTCATTATATGGCCTCCAGGGAGCTGGACCTAACCAACGGTCGTAATGTAGGGTCTCAGGTGGTTCACTGTCTTTCGCCATACCATATGAATCACGTGCTTTGAAGCAAAGTGCCCGGGCCATAAAAATCTCTCCAATACCACCTTCATGTAAAAATTTAATTGCTTCCCTCACATTGGGTGATGAACGATTATTTAGACCAACCTGCACATGCAAATTATATTTACTTGCCGCATTAACCATTTTCCGACCTTCCCAGATATTATGCGAAACCGGCTTTTCAACATAAACGTGTTTTCCGGCCTGGCAAGCCCATATTGTTGCCAGTGCATGCCAATGATTTGGCGTAACAATTGAAACAGCATCAATATCTTTATCGTCAAATACTTTTTGCATATCCCATTCGGTTAATGGTTTTTCCCCGGTTTTGTCCAATACCATTTTCGATCGAGATGCAAAAAGCAGTTCATCAGTATCGCAGAGGGTTTTTATTTTTACATTATGGCTCTTTTGCAGGTTGCACCAATTATTAATATGAACACTTCCCTGGTTGCGAATGCCAATAACCGCAAGGTTAATGCGTTCGTTTGAACCCATTATTGAAGCATACGATTTCGAACTGAAACCCATACCACCAATGGCAATTCCCGCTGTGCCAATCGCACTTTTTTTTATAAAATCTCTTCTTTTTGTCATATGATTATTTTAATAATTTCATTAAACTTTCTCAGGAACAACATAAGGAAAACGATAATTTCGGGTCAGGTATGAATTTGCATCTTCATCGTTTATAAATTTTTCAGCATGTGAATTAAAAGTGAGTTTTCGTCCGGTCCGATATGAGATATTTCCCAGATGTGCAAATGCAGTTGACATATGACCTTCCGATATATCAGCATTCAGATCCTGCCATTTCCTTGATCTGACACAGTCAATAAAATTACTGAAATGGGCATATTCAAGGTCTCTAACCTTCACGGAATCATCGGTTTCGGCATCGGCAATATTTTTCAAAACAGGCATTTCTACATCTGAATCCGACATGCTTGGGCCTGGCTCGTCTTTAGTACCAAAAAAAGTTTTAAATTCCCCACCTCCCAAATACATCCATCCTTCAGTTCCATAAAAAAAACTTCCACTTTTTCCACCAAATTCAGGATTCGTATATAGGCTGCGAACTTCAAGTTCCATAATAGTTCCATCGTCATATTCATATGTGGCAACCTGAAGATTGGGGATCTCCTGATTTGAATCCCATCCATAAAAACCTCCTGTGCTATGAACCTTTACCGGATGAACGCGTTTATTCATTCCCCAACGAATAAGATCCATTGAATGAGTTCCGTTATTTCCAAACTCTGAGGTGCTGGTGTCCCAAAACCAATGCCAGTTATAATGAAATCTGTTTTTATTAAAAGGCCGGTAAGGTGCCGGACCAAGAAAAAGATCCCAGTTAACTCCTTCCGGAATTGGACTATCCTTTACGTGCCCAATATTTCCTCTATGACCATATACGATGCCTCTACCCATATAAATATCTCCCAACTTACCATCGTGTATAAATTTAATAGCCTCTGTGGTAACCGGGTTGCTTCTTCTTTGTGTGCCGGTCTGCACTATGCGGCCATATTTTCTGGCAGCTTGAACCATTTTGCGCCCTTCATCAATATTATAGGAAATTGGTTTTTCCACGTACACATCTTTCCCTGCCTGGCAGGCCCAAATGGTCTGTAAGGCATGCCAATGATCGGGTGTTGCAATTGAAATAACGTCGATATCTTTATCATCTAAAAGGTCACGGAAATCTACCACTGTCTTTGGTGTGTTACCTCCAAACTTTTCCACATTCTTTACTGCTTCCGGAAATAGTCTTTCATCAATATCGCATAATGTTGTAACCCTTACGTTGGGCATTTTACAATAATTCAGGTAGTGGCCTCCACCACCATATATGCCACCTTTGCCTCTTATACCCACAACGGCAACGTTGATGATGTCATTTGGGCTTTTGTTTGAAAATCCACTTTTTACAACAGGCACACTCAATATTAAGCCTGTAGCTGTTGTTGTGGTTGTTTTTAAAAATTCACGACGATTTGTTGCTTTCATGATTATGTCCCCCTAAGAATTTAAACTAAATAACCTGTTAATCTTGAAATAATTGGCAATTAAATAAAATAACATCAAAATTTCTGAAGAAGTTTGAAATAGAAAACCTTCAAATAACTAATAAGAAAACACAATAAATTATCCGATACACTCCTTTAACCTGTCAATCCATGCCGGAATATTTTCAAAAGGGGAGTCTTCTTCATATTCGAGAACCAGATATCTCCTATATCCCTCATTTTTAAGCATTCGCACGACGCGTTCCGCATCCGTGGTGACAGGTTTTCCATCTTTTACCGTTGATCTTACATTCACTTTTAACTGAACAACTACCGCATAGGGTATAATTTCCGCCATCTGCCTGTACCAATCTCCTGAAAAGTTACCTGTATCCAGATTGGCACCAAACCAAGGTGAATCAATTTCCTGAATGATCCGAATCACTTGCTCGGAGGTGGTGGGAAAACCTCCGTGGTTTTCAATGGCCAGTACAATTCCTTTTTCACTTGCATAATCTACACACTCTTGTAATGACGGAATGACCCAGTTATAAGCATCCTCCTCCGAATATCCATCGGGAATATTTCCTCCTCCAAAAACCCTGATGGATGGAGCACCAAGTATCGCAGCCTTATCAATCCATTCTTTTGCTTCGTTAATTTGTTCCTGTCTTTCATCTATATCAGGAGTAACAAAATTATTCCCGATAGCTGTCCCGCTGATGTTCAAACCTAAATGAAAACATTTATTTCTTAATCCAAGCAAATAGGAATCCTCTTCTGAATCGAAAAAATAGGAGGTAAGTTCCGTGCCATCCAGATTTAATTTATCGCAATAATCGATAAATTCCTCCATGGTTAATTCTCCGTTTCTGAATTGGGAATTGAAAGAATAGGCTGCAAGACTAAGTTTGATTCGCGAATCATTGATTTTAGCTTTTTGGGGTGAAGCAAATGTCCTTACTGGATTGATAGCTGCTAATCCAAATGCTATCGATCCCGATTTCAAAAAAGAACGCCGATCTAAAAATTGATTATTCATGCTTTTTAAATTTTTAAAAAAGAGTTAATATTAAATGAACCGACAATGCAAATATTTCGCTTCTATGGTTTTAAAAAAAACAACCATAAATTAATTGGGATAATTAGAAAGAACTAATTTATGGTTGTTTAATTAAATTTATCAATAAAAGCTAATAGTCCGGATTTTGTTTAATTAC
>JBNJFN010000351.1:0-4002 GCA_051746885.1 Bacteroidota bacterium
TACACCTGTTTTCTCCACCACCGAAGCATCATCTGTAAAATCAGGATCATATTCCTGCTGATAAGCATTGAGCAGTAGAGCGCTGTTAAATATCTGGGGGGTTTGAACAATTTTATAATGATCTCTGATGACTGCTTTGTTTTCAGATGCTGTGATCAACCTGATGGATTCATGAATATCCGCAACGGGAATGGCATTTCCCGATGCTTCTGCTTCCTCAAAGGCTTTTCGAATGGTTTTTTGACTGACCAGTGGCCGAACCCCATCGTGAACTGCAATTATTGAAGGAGAGGCGATAACTTTAAGCGCATTTTTTACCGTTTGAAAACGGGTTTCGCCACCTTCTACCAGTTTATGGGAAATCCGGAAATTTTCTTCGCTGCAGAGTTTTTCCCAGTTGGGGATTTCGCTGCCTGGAAGACCGATAACAAGATCCATATCCTCATCGAATGCATGGAAAGTACGGATGGTTTTCATTAAAATGATTTCATTATTGATCTTCAGAAACTGTTTGGGAAACTGAGAATCCATCCTTTTTCCAATACCACCGGCAACAATTATGGCAATTCTCTTCATTCCTCAAAAGTGTATAAAAACCTGCGAATACTTCTTTTAGGAGTTTTTTCAAATTCAGTAGGATATAACTTAATTCCGGATATTTGCTTGAACTTTGGTAAATTTTCATTGAGCTCTTTCCTGTTCTGTTCCATGATTTCTTCCAGTTGGGCTTCCGTATTGATTTCTTCCTGATCCGCCTTTTCGTAATCGGGGTAGATGAGCGCCATCAGTTTATTATCTTTTTCCAGAACAAGTGATTCCTGCACGTAGGGAAGGTTATTTAGTTTGGATTCAATTTCTTCAGGGTAGATGTTTTCTCCGGAAGGCCCCAATATCAGGCTTTTGCTTCTGCCTTTGATAAAGATGAAATTCTCCCCGTCAATGATGCCCAGGTCACCCGTATGCAGCCATCCCTCTTCATCGAGGGAACTTTTGGTGTCCTCTTCATTTTTATAATATCCATACATCAGATTTTCTCCCCTGACTAAAATTTCTCCAACTTCATTGTAGGGATCGCTCGAGTCGATCTTAATTTCAAGTGTATCTACAAGCTTACCGGATGAGCCTGCTTTGGTCTTATCCCAATTGGCGTAACTGATAAGGGGTCCACATTCGGTCATGCCATAGCCCACTGAAAGGGGGAATTTGATCCTTCTCAGGAATTTTTCCACATCCGCGTTCAAGGGTGCACCACCGATAACTACTTCATGGAAATTTCCTCCAAATGAATCTGTGAGTTTTTTGTTGATTTTCCGGTAGATGGATTTATTGATGAGGGGAAGGCTCATAAGTGCCTTCAGCGATTTTTTGGTAATGGTGGGGAGGATTTGTTTTTTATATATCTTTTCAAGAATGAGAGGAACAGCTATGACCAGCGTGGGTTTGATCTCTTTGAAAGCCGAAGTGATAATTTTTGGCGAGGGAGTTCGGGTAAGAAAATGGATATGACATCCGATGGTAAATGGCCAGAGAAACTGAAAAGCACAGCCGTATGTGTGTGCCAGTGGTAAAAAGGAAACCATATTATCCCCGGGTTGCAGGGGCATGTTTTCCAGGGCAAAACGGATATTGGCTGCAAGGCTGTTTAAAGGCAGCATCACTCCTTTGGAAAAACCGGTGGTTCCGCTTGTATAATTCAGAGCAACTACCTCTTTATTGGAAATGGTTTCCAGCTCAAACTGTTTGACATCCACTCCATGGATGCCATATCTTTCGGTATATATCTGATTAAGATTGTTGTAAACTTCTTTCACATTCTCCTTGTTTCCTTCACTCAATATTCCGAAATCATTCAGGGAAATAATTGCCCTTAAGTCGGGCGTGTTCGACTCATCAAGGTTTTCCCATATATTGTCTTCTACAAACAGGATGACCGAATCGGAATGATTGATGATATGGTGCATATCATTGGGATGGAAATCCGGAAGTATCGGAACTACAATGGCCCCATAAGTGACTATCGAGAGATAGGTTGTTGCCCAGTTTGCCGAATTTTTGCCCAATAAAGCAATTTTATCTCCTTTTTTTACCTCACATTGCTCGAACATGATGTGAATTCTGGTAATTTTCCTTGCCACATCTTTATAGTAGTAAGTACTTCCTTTGTAATCGCTGAAAGCAGGAAGCTCCCAGTTCTGCTTTATACTGTTTTCAAAGTATTCAATTAAATTTTCCTTTAGCATCTTTTTTTGAGTTTGAAGAGGTTAAATATATAAACTAATTATGATTTTTGCAATGTATAATATGTACCGGCTGATTCAACAGGAATGAACGTAATGTAAAAATGAATACGGGTGAAGCATGCACGGTTAATAAATTTTTCCCGCCGGAAGAATTTAGCGTTAGAATTATTCTTGAATAATTTCGGTTAGGAGTCGGAAGCTACCCCGTTAGGCAAGCTTTTTGAAAATCTCTGAATAATTCCTGAATTTTTGGTAAATTGTGGGCAAATATTTAAGCATGGCCGGCAAACATAACATATTGACTGATTTGAAAATTCATCTGCTTTTTGGGATGGAGGTAAATATTTACAAAAATGAAAATACATACAATGCCCAGACTAACAAAAATCAATAAGATACTGTTTTTTATCGTATTAGTTGTTGCCATTTTACATTTTGGAGCACCCTTTTTAATACCGTTTATTTTCGGTATACTACTGGCTTTATTAATTACGCCCTTTTCTGATTTATTGGAATCAATGAGGATAAACCGAATAATTGCTTCAATAATCAGCACTCTGGTAGTTTTTATTCTAGCTGGAGCTATTTTATTTCTTTTTGTATATCAGATGAATAGCTTTGTATCAGAGATATCTTTATTCAGGAATGAATTACAATCGATTATTGATAATATTCAAGATAAGATTGTATCCTTAACAAATATATCTCTTGAAGATCAGAGTAATTTTTTGAGAGATAGATCGGAACAGTTGTTGAATACACTTGAATTCCGCGTGACACAGTTTGTCGGCAGTTTATTAAATTCGTTATTCGATCTTTTGTTGGTGTTGATTTATTTAATTTTATTATTATTATTCAGGGGAAAGATCTATGAATTTATGATGATGTACATCCCTGAAGACAAAAAAGAAGATTCCAAAGAGATCCTTAAAAACATCAGCAAGGTAGTATTTCATTATTTATGGGGACGGGCACAAGTGATGATCCTTTTAGGGATCGCGTATTACATCACTTTTCTGATATTTGATCTTCCTTATGCAGTTTTATTAACCATTTTCGGCACTTTGATTACGATAATCCCCTACTTTGGACCTTTCATAAGCGGTTTGCTTCCCATCTTGTTTTCTTTTATTTTTTTCGAGAGCATACATAAGGTTTTGCTGTTTGCAGCTATCATTATTACTATACAATTAATAGAAAGTTATATGCTTGAACCGCTTATTATAGGAAAGGAAGTAAAGCTAAACCCATTAATAGTAATTCTTGCAGTAGTAATGGGTGGATTGATCTGGGGTATAGCCGGAATGGTATTGTTTGTTCCCTTATTTGCCATGCTTAAGATCATTTCCATGAACAGCCCCGGTCTTGAGCCCATTGGGTTTTTATTGGGAAACAATCAGAAAAAACAATAAAGCCCGATAGATTTCCTCTGCCTCCTTATTTGGATTCGGATTGATCTTCTATATTCACTTGGCGATTAACCGGTACTTTTCTTAAACATCCGGTTGAAATGCTGAGGGTATTTAAAGCCCAGTTCATGAGCTATTTCACTGATCGATTTGCTGGTATCAAAGAGTTTTTCCTTGGAAATCTGAATCAGTTTCAGTTGAATGTATTCCTTTGCTGATTTACCGGTTTCTTTCTTAACCAGGTCTCCAAAATAATTGGGTGAGAGATTCAACTTTTCCGCAAAATATCCGACATAGGGGAAGCCTTCCATTTGAGCTTTTTCCGATTGAAAATAATCATTCAGCACCCTTAT
>JBNJFN010000352.1:0-4000 GCA_051746885.1 Bacteroidota bacterium
AGTTATCTCTCCATCGGTGGTTACCAGCCAGCCAGGAATATCCTCAGATGTGATTTCCACATCATCCAGGGTCAGTGGAATGGTTTGGTTATCAATATTTAGATCGTATTTTCCTTCTTTCTCCAACTGTATGATGTCTTCCTGCTTCATGTTATTCATGGCTTCCGTAATATGTTTCATCAGCTTTCCGTATTTCGGGCCGAGTTTCTTAAAGTTGGGTTTCACTTTTTTGGTCAACAGTTCGGAGGTATCGCTGATATATTCCACATGCTTAACATTCACTTCAGTGAGCACCAGATTTTTGACTGCCTCGAATTTTTGTTTGAAATCATCGCTGAAAACAGGGAGCAGAATTTTGTTCAATGGCTGACGTACCTTGATATTGACTTTTCTTCGGAGTGAAAGCACCATTGAGGAGATTCGCTGAGCAATATCCATTCTTTCCTCCAGATCTTTGTTGATCTGTTTTTCGTTGAATTTTGGAAATCTGGACAGGTGCACTGATTCTTCATCATGAAGGCCGGTAACCTGATTGAGGTCTTTGAACACCTTATCGGCATAGAAAGGAGCTATCGGGGCCATTAGCTGAGCGGTGCTTTTTAGGCATTTATAAAGGGTCTGATAAGCAGAAATTTTTTCTTTGGAATAATCGCCACCCCAAAATCGCTTACGATTTAACCTTACGTACCAATTGCTGAGATTTTCAGTAACAAAGTACTGAATGGCTCTCCCCGCTTTGGTAGGTTCATAGTCGTTGTAATATTCTTCCACTTCTTTGATCAGAGAGTTGAGAAGGGATATGATCCACTGATCGATTTCCGGTCTTTCATTCAGGGGAATCTCTTCTTCAGCGTACTGAAAACCATCAATATTGGCATAAAGAGAGAAAAATGAATAGGTATTGAAGAGGGTTCCGAAAAATTTTCTTTTCACTTCCCTGAGTCCTTCCATGTCGAATTTAAGGTTGTCCCAGGGCTGAGCATTTGTAATCATATACCATCTGAGCGGATCGGAGCCGTGCTCTTCGATAGCCTCGAACGGATCTACCACATTTCCCAGCCGTTTGGACATTTTATTTCCGTCCTTGTCCAGGACCAAACCATTAGATATAATATTTTTGAAAGCCACAGAGTTGAAAAGCATCACTGCAATGGTATGGAGGGTAAAGAACCAACCCCGGGTTTGATCTACTCCTTCTGCGATATAATCAGCCGGAAACAGATTGTGGAAATTTTCTTTGTTTTCGAAAGGATAATGATGTTGAGCATAGGGCATGGCCCCACTGTCAAACCAAACATCGATGAGTGCGGGCTCGCGGCACATTCTCTCTCCTTTGGAGGAAACAAGAATGATTTCATCCACAAAGGGTCTGTGTAGGTCTAAGATGTCATAATTTTCCTTTGAAAAATCTCCCTCCTTGAAATTGACCAGGGGGTTTTCATTCATTAAACCGGCTTCCACCGCCTTGTCAATTTCTTTTTTCAATTCTGAAACCGAACCGATGCAGATGTATTCGCTATTGTCCTCGGTTGACCAGATGGGTAATGGTGTTCCCCAGTAACGGTCCCTGGAAAGATTCCAATCCACCAGGTTTTCCAGCCATTTCCCAAACCGACCTGTTCCTGTCGCTTTGGGCTTCCAGTTGATGGTCCGGTTTTGCGCCAGGAGGTTGTCTTTCTCTGCTGTGGTTTTAATAAACCAGGAATCCAGTGGGTAATAAAGCACAGGCTTGTCGGTGCGCCAGCAATGCGGATAAGTGTGTTCGTATTTTTCTATCTTGAATGCTTTATTTTCTTTTTTTAGTTTCACGGCAATATCCACATCAACAGTAGGATCCTCTTCGCCAAGGTTGGGATCATATTCGTTTTTTACATATCTGCCGCTGAATTCACCCATGCCATCGAGAAACTTGCCGTGTTTGTCAACCAGTGTCAGGGATCCGATGCCATAATCATAAGATACCTTGAAGTCATCTGCACCAAAGCTTGGCGCAAGATGCACAATTCCCGTGCCCTCTTCAGTTGTAACAAAATCGCCCGTCACCACTTTGAAAGCATCGCCATTCTCGGGCTGATAGTAAGGCATGAGCTGTTCATATCTGATGCCTGCCAGATCCTTTCCGGAGAATTCAGATATTATCCTATAGGGGACTTTTTTGTCTCCCGGGTTATAATCTTCAAGATTTAAATTGGCATGGATCTCAGGGAAATATTTGTGTAGAAGTTCTTTGGCTAAGATTACCGTTATGGGTTTGTATGTGTATTGATTGAATGTTCTTACTTTGACATAACGAATGTCGGGACCTACGCCTAAAGCGGTGTTGGAAGGCAGGGTCCAGGGTGTTGTCGTCCATGCCAGGAAGAACAGATCGGTATCAATATCCTTAAAAAGAAATTCCGAGTTTTCATCCCGTATTACTTTAAATTGGGCAACAATGGAAGTGTCCTTTACATTTTTATAGCAGCCGGGCATATTCAACTCATGAGTGCTGAGTCCCGTTCCGGCTGCCGGAGAATAAGGCTGAATGGTATATCCTTTGTATAAATACCCCTTTTCATAGAAATTTTTAAGTAGATACCACAGTGTTTCAATGTATTTGTTATCGTAGGTAATATAAGGATTATCCAGATCGATCCAGTAACCCATCTTACGGGTTAAATTTTCCCATACGTCTTTGTATTTCATTACCTCTTCCCGGCAGGTATCATTGTATTCCTTGACGGATATCTTCTCCCCGATATCGTCTTTGGTGATGCCCAGCTTTTTTTCCACTCCTATTTCAACAGGCAGACCATGCGTATCCCATCCGGCTTTTCTTCTTACCAGATAGCCTTGCATGGTTTTGTAACGGCAAAATATATCCTTAATGGCCCTTGACATTACATGGTGAATGCCCGGAACTCCATTTGCTGAAGGTGGCCCTTCATAAAAAACATATGATTCATTTCCTTCCCGGGTTTCTATACTCTTATGAAAAGTATTATTTTTTTCCCACTCGGTTAATTGCTCCTTATTCACTTCGGATAAATCCAGTCCGTCGTATTCTTTGAACTTTTCACGCATCGAGGTAGATTTTTGCTGGTTGAAATGCTACAAATATATTAGATCTCATCAAAAATGTATAACAATAAAATTATAAACTCCACTTAAATTTATTGGTTATGGCGTTAGAGAACTTCTTTTAGCCTGAAAGTTGAATTTACAGGGCAGTATTAGACGATTATGACTAAAGAATCCGCGTATTAAAATAAAATCCCGGCAGATCTATATCAGTAAATTCT
This sequence comes from Bacteroidota bacterium, assembly GCA_051746885.1. Taxonomy (GTDB): domain Bacteria; phylum Bacteroidota; class Bacteroidia; order Bacteroidales; family UBA12077; genus JAGXLC01. The sequence continues at coordinate 3,282 of JBNJFN010000352.1, forward strand.
TTTAACCTTTTTTCCTGTTGACTTCCTCATCGATATATTTGTCTATTATAGAGAGATCTTCAATAATTTCTACTTTTTCAATTTTATTGGTTCTGGACTGGTACCATATTTCCACCATAAATTCATCCAGTGTATAAAGGCTTACAAAATAACTTTTTACTTTTCTTCTGCTTATTTGTTTGCCTTTATCCAATACCATAGAAGCTTTTTCTCCCTCCGGGAGTTTTTGAAAATTTGATTTGTTCATTTTCATTCAAACAGGCATTTTCTTTTATAAACAATAAATGATACCCTTTGTTCTTTGATAAAAGAAAACAGATTGAAAAGATTACGTTTATTTTAAACGAATAAAAGGCCTTTTCCTGTATAATATTTCTGAAGTTCTTATTTAATATTTTTCGAATGTTATGAATTGATTATTCTCCGGGTAACAACATGCATAAGCTCATTTTTTCAATGGTCAGGTGCCTTTATTTTATTAGCTGAATGCAGTAAAACCGGAAAGAAATATATCTACTTTATTCAGAAGTTTTCTCAAAACATTGAAAACGAGCATATAATAAAGAATAATAGCAGCAATCCAGATAACAATTAAATTGAATGTGAAAGTATTTATGTGAAAGTCTTTGATATTCTTGTAAGGTGCATAGAAATGCGCTCTACCCATATCTGATAATGGGTCCATGAAAATGGGATCTTTTTTCTGAAGGATTTCATCG
>JBNJFN010000353.1:0-3979 GCA_051746885.1 Bacteroidota bacterium
ATGCAAAGCAGCACACCTCACCTGTGGGTTGTAAGAGAAAAACTGGTCAATATCATCATGCGAAAATGGCATATCGGGGATGTAACCATCTTTAACATCAAAGAGGATTCGGTGGAGGAAATTATTCATCAAATTCAAAGATATCCGCATAGCAAAGTATAATAAGCATCGCTTGAAAACTCATCGTGATACGATGTAATGGGTCTTTTGCGGCTCTTATTATAAGAAAACAAAAATCCGGTTTCCTGCTGTCAGGTTTATTACTGCCAGTTTACTTCTCTGGCCATTCCTGCCCTTCAATGTAAGGAGCTCCGATTTCCTCCAGTTCTTTTTCGAGCTCGGGTATGGTTTCTTTGGTTAACGCTTCAAACGATTTCACAAGACTCTGATATTCCTTTTTCGCTAAAGTAAAAGTCTTTTTATGCACCGGCGCAGGCCCATACGAAGAACTTGATACGCCTGACATCACGGCCCGCATGCGGTCTCTTACCGTTGGATTGCCTTTTTCTCCTATTTCAGACTTAGCAGGGCTACCGTTCATTCTTTTCTTTAGCTGTTTAATATCTATAATTAATTTATTTATCCTGAGCTCGACTTCCTTGTCAGTGTGATGCGTTTTTAAGAGCGCCTTTTTCATGGCCTTTGCTTTTTTCAGCATACCATTCAGATTCATACTTAAGGCCGAAACATCAGCTCTGAAACCGGCTACTTCTTTCCAGAAAGCCACTACATCCCGCGGACTTGCTCCCCGAAGCGCTCCCTGGCGTAGCTGTTTCACTTCAAAGCTTACCGTATCCGTTAAAACGGAAATGACTCCATCTTCTTTCTTACTCAGAAACGCACGATACTGTCCGGGAAGCGACATAAACGAACGCTGCCGGCTTCTGTAAGTCTCACTTTCTTCCTTCTGCTCTACAGGCTGCGGGGATGAGAACGAAAGATCCCAGTTTACCCTGTGAAATCCTTTTTCTCTCGGCCCTTCAACCTTTTTTACAACCTTACCCTTATTATCCAGCACCGTTAAAAATACAGAAAGCGCCTCTTGCATCATTTCCTCATCCAAAGCCTCCCAACCCGGAAAATCAATGTCTTTCTTCTCTTCTTTTAACTTCTTCTCCTTTTTCTGCCGGATCTCTTTCAGGCTTTTTAAATCTTCTTTCAGGTAATAGGTAAGCACCGCTCCAAAAGGTGGGTTCGGCGCAGCAAAGTATGTTGCTCCCTGCGAGCCCTTCTTACTTCCACCAAAAGGAGTTCGCGGGAAATACCACCATGCATCCCGCGGAGAAAAGATCAGGGCTTCATCTTCAAGCATTTGCTTTGACAGGTTTCGCAGTGGCGTATAATCATCCAGGATAAATATTCCTCTTCCAAAACTGGCTCCAACGAGATCATTCTCACGACGATGAATCTCAATATCACGAAAAGAAATGTTCGCCTCCGTGTTTAACTCAACCCATTTCTCGCCGTCATCAATGCTGAAATACAATCCAAACTCCGTACCTATAAACAAAAGATTCGGGTCAACGTGGTCCTGCACTATTTGCCATACAATCTGTGGCTCTTCCAGATTAGCCGTTATTGATTTCCAGGTTTCACCTTTATCAGTACTTTTAAAAAGATATGGTGTGAAATCCCCGAATTTATGACGATCAAGAGCCACGTACACTGTATTCACATCATGTTGGTCAGCTTTAATATCATTGACGTATGCAGAACCCTCTACGCCGGGCAATTCCTCTACCCGGATTTCCCTCCAGTTTTCTCCTCCGTCTTCTGAAACCTGGAGGAGGCCATCATCTGTTCCAACGTAAAGCAGTCCCTCTTTAACGTGCGATTCTGCAATAGTAGTAATGGTGTTATAAGTAGACATAGCGCTTATATCCCAGGGAGAATCCCAGCTCTGTTTTCTTCCCATAATGGGCATATCCAGTCGTTCCTCATAATTGGTCAAATCACCTGAAACGGGCATCCATTCATCTCCGCGATTATCAGAACGCCACAGCCTGTGAGAAGCATGATAGATACGCTCTGGGGAATGCGGGCTGACAATTAATGGACAGTCCCAGTTAAACCGCTCATACCCCTCTCCCTCATCGGGTTGAGGTTGAATAAAAACCTTCTCTCCGGTACTTCGGTCAACACGCATCAAATTGCCTTGCTGCCATTGCGCATACATGATATCCGGATTTCCGGGTTCAGTAGCCGGCTGATGCCCGTCAGCAAAAAGCACCACTTCCCAGTCGGCATTTGTTATTCCTGTATTTTTATCCGTTCTGGAAGGACCGGCTTCAGTAGCATTATCCTGCGTACCTCCGTATACCTGGTAAAAGGGTTTAGAGTCGTCAAGTGCAATTTTATAAAACTGTGTTACAGGTAAGTTATCAATATAGCGCCAGTTCTCAGCTTTATCGTAGCTTTCATAAAGACCCCCGTCTGTGCCGAGCAAAAGATAATCAGGGTCACCTTTCCGGAATGCCATGGCATGGTTATCCGAATGTTTATGTTTTTCTTTCAATCGTCTGAAGTTTTTTCCACCATCATCCGAGACTTGTGTACGCACATCCATCAGGTATATCCTGTCGAACGTATGCGGGCATGCATATAATTCCTGATAATAATGCGGTCCGGTAGCTCCGGAAACTGTATTTGACTGCTTCGTCCAGCTCTCTCCCCGGTTAGTCGTTTTAAAAACAGCTCCATCACGCCTGTTGAGCTCTATGGCCGCATACAGCACATCCGGTTTTTGGGGTGAAACAGCCAGACCAATTTTTCCCATCGGGCCAGAGGGAAGCCCTTTCTTAAGCTCCTTCCAGGTTTCTCCCCCATCTTCTGAACGGTAAAGACCACTTTCAGGACCGCCGCCCATATAAGCGGCTATGGTTCTGTGGCGTTGCCAGGTGGCAGCATAGACACGCTCCGGGTTACGCGGATCTATAACAATATCCGTTACACCCATCCATTCATCATCGCCCAGCGTTCGTTTCCAGGTTTCCCCTCCATCGGTGGATTTGTAAAAACCACGCTGGCCTCCTTCAGACCAGAGCGGGCCTTGTGAAGCAAGGTAAATTATCCTGGAATTTTCAGGATGGACAATGATTCTGGAGATATGTTCCGAGTTTTTTAAGCCCATATTTTTCCATGTAGCTCCATCATCGGTACTTTTGTAAACACCATCACCAAAACCTACATGTCTGCCTCCCACATCTTCACCAGAACCCACCCAGATAGTATGAGGGTTATTGGGGTCGATTGTAACACAGCCAATAGAATAAACCGGCTGTTTATCAAATATGGATTTCCAGGTTATTCCGGCATTCGTGGTTTTCCATACACCACCCGAACCAACGGCGACGTACCAGGTGTTCTCCTTCTGAGGATGTATCGCAATATCGGCTATTCGCCCTGACATAAATGCCGGGCCAATATTTCGCAGTTTCATTTCAGAAAATGTTTTTTTATTCAGAATCGAATCCTGAGCTTTGATAGGTTTAGCAGCAAAAACAACAGCAAGTCCCATCAGGATAATTGGTAAGAGTTTTCTCATGATGTAGTGTTTAGGTGTCAAATCTAATCAAAAAAGTCAATTTAAGCTAATCTATGACGTACTTTGTCAGGAGAATTTTTAAACAGAAAACAGATAGAATTGTCATCGCTGAAGATACTTATAACCTTTTTTTCTTTATTCCGGTCTGCTTTAAATATTTCGCATGTTTTTTAGATATTGCATATTAAGGCTTTTTCCTATTTTAGCAGCTTTTGTGTGCTTTATGCAAAAGCTATCAAATATAAAAACAGAAAGAGGGTTGCTGTCTTCGCTGTTTAAGCGGAATTATGTCAGCATCATATGGGTTTGCATGGAGTACAAAATGTTACTACGATTATGAAAAACCGCACGGCCATTGGCTTGATTCTTTCCGTAACGATGTTGTCTGTAATTGGCGTTCCATCGGTTGTGCCTGTTTTCCCGGCAATGTCAGAG
>JBNJFN010000354.1:0-3964 GCA_051746885.1 Bacteroidota bacterium
ATAAACTGTAAAGTATTTTAACAGTCTATTACATGCTTATAATTTTATAGTTGGAGGAAGATTTATGATTTCACAGGAAGGTAAAAAAATTGTAAATGAAAGTTTAGAGCAAAGGGTAAAAGTGGCATCCAAGCAGATATTGCAGGATATTGGAATAAAATGCAATGATAGGAGGGTAATTGAGACATTTGAGAGTACAAATTTAGCTGCTTATGACGAGACAACACAGCGTATTCACATCATGAGCGATCTGGTTGAATCTTGTTTGGCTTCCGCACCGAGACGTGACCAGTTTCCTGTTCCGGAACATTCTTTCGGAGGAGGCGGGGTTGCGATGTTTGTCAAGCGTGGAGATGATTATATAACCCCTATAAGTGAGATTCATATTGCTGAAATGATGGATATGGCTGAACATTTTAATATTCCTTTCATGTTCAAGAGTGCAAGTGCAAAGTTTACACCAGAAGAGGAAGAAAAACAGATAGATGTAATGCGTAAATATTATTCTGGATTTATTTATATAAGGGCTCAAACTGATGTAGGAATTAGAAAGGCAAAAGAAGAATATAAAAAAACAGGACTGATTTGCACTACTCATTCTCCTATTAATTCTCCGTTAATGTTTAATGAGGCAGGTAAAAGCGCCAAGGCAGTGGATAATATAGATATATTTTTCAAATGTGCCAAAGAAAATTTACCCTTATATATTACGAGTATGCCAGTTACATGTCTTACAGCCCCGGCTACTATCTATGGCATTGCACTTCAGGCCTATGCTGAATTCTTGGTCGCTCTTTGTTTGGCCCAGATAATTCAACCTGGAATAATGGTGGTGAATGGTGCATTCCCTGCTGCCGGAAATCCGAAGAAAGGTTATGCTCCAGAATTAGGGGTTGCCTTTCATAATATAGCCAATTGGGTTACCTCCAGGGTTTCAACTTTGGATAACTTGCCTACGATACAGTCTGGTTGTACAATTTCTGGGAAAAGACATGCTCCATTAGAGGGAGGCACTGATCTGGAGACAGAGCGTGGATATAAGATGTGGAACTCTTTTAGCAGATGGCATCAAGTTAGGCATGCTTTTGGTTTTATAGATGATTTAGCTGCAATTGATCTTGATAAAATGCAAAGGGATATGGTCTCTCTTAATAGAGTGTTGCAATTTAAGGAAGGTGTAGATATTTGTCTGAATGATTTTCAATACGATCCATTGGCTGTAGATGCTATACAGGAAGGGGTGGACAAAAACGACTTTAGGTTCCTGAGCCATACAACGGCCAACATGGGAATATTTGATTGCTGCAAAATAATTCGAGATGTTACCTTAGGTGCGGCAAGACAGGAGAAAAAGATCACTGAATTTTCACAGATTGCAAATGCAAAATTTCCTGATGTTGAAGTTATGACCTTTAAGGGTGCATTTAGGTCCGGCGCTGTGAGTGCAGTGGAGAAAAGCCAATTCGACAGCTGGGCGGAAGTGGCGAGCCAACCTCCTGATATAAGACGCAATTTTCTCAGAAATGTTTTGGAAGAATCCAAACCCCATCTTAGAAATTTGATCGGGGAAGAATATCTTCAGCCTCTTTTGGACAAGTTATTAAAGGAAAATGAAAAATACCTGCAGGATTGATTTTCTTTAAAATCCGCACAAAACTGTTAGGGACAAAGATCCTCAGCAGTTGAAACTGCCTTTTGCTTTGTGGACGCGCAAGATGGTTGCCGATTGGAAGAACACCACTTTAAAAAAGACCGTCCACAGTGAACGCATCTGCGAGTTTTTGCGCAAGCTCATGCACGACAACAAAAGCCCTGTATTTTTGATTTGGGATGGTCATTCGATGCACTCATTAGTATTGATCAGGCTGCCGATTTTAAATTCAAAGAAGAAATTGGCAAAAATGGTCAGTTTTTCAGGTATTATAGTGCCCGAACGAAAACCAGGATTTTTCGTCAAGGTCAAGGACGGCGAAAATTTTAACCGCAGGAATACTCGACGTATTTTGAGGATTAAAATTTGAGCCAGACGCAGAGATTGGCGAAAAAGACGGTTTTCGTTCAGGCACTATTATAGTTTGATTTTGTTCTGAAATAAGTTTATGGTGCATTTGACTGGCTTCCTTTCTTTTTCTTTGTGTTGTTGGTTGCAAACAAAGTATCAAAAAAAGCGAAGATGGTCAATACTAATAATTTCAAAGTGTTATATCTTAAAGCCTTTCAACTATCAACCCCGAAAGTTGAGTTAACGGTATAATGTTAACATAACGTTATCTTAACCGTTTAAAGCTTGCCTTTACACTAGTTTCGCTATAAAAATCTTGCCTGAATTATTGATTGCCTCATGCGGCTATTCCCCGACCAGTATTCCGGATTTGAAGGTTTTGAAGAATGGCGGATTCAAAGTGCACATCTGGGGGAAGGCCAAGAATGCTGTCTGGCCTGGATATTGGTTCTCGGTTGCACAGGCCCATAGAGTGCACATTTTCGATTTAATCCTTGGCACTTTTTCCCTTACCATGCGGGTTAAGCCAGTTCGATGATTAAAGCTCCGTTTCGCTTTTCAACAGGAAATGATTTTATTGGTTCTTTCGCTGTTCCAGACACATTGGCTCCGGTGTAATCGAACGTGGATTTCCCTACACTGCAGCACTGGATAAGTTGTTGTCCAAACAAAGGATCCAACCGACGGCCAAAATGGGCACATTTATTTTCAAAAGCATGGAATTCATAGTCGCTCCCGTGCACTACAAGAAGTCGATTCGGCAATCCCTTACCCTCGAGGCGAATAGCGGTACCCCTTTCCTTCAGTTCCGGTACTTTTGATAGCTCAATTTCCACCCTTCCGCTCGAATACCTCCAACAGTCTATGTTTTCTGGCGACTTTGTTTCACAAATCCCGAAGATACGCTTAAAAATTTTCATCGTTAATCTCCTTTGCCCAGAAATAACCTTGAGAATGATGAGCCCTGTAGTACTCATGGCAATTTCCTCTCTTTAATTTGTTGTATTTTTTTGGTAGTTGCCGGAATGCTTTTTCCGGGAGATTCATTTACACTGCTTTTTATGAACTCAATTTTTATGCCACCTCTCCTATACTCAGCATCACATCACCCATCATTCTGATTTTTAACAATAATTAGTTAAAAAAGGATCTACAGGGCTGTCATTAAAAACCATATAAAACGAGTCATATTTAACCACTGGTCATATAGTACCCTTTTTAAAATAGGGGTCAAGTTCCCTCTTAGCATTTTAATAAGATGCAGGTGAGGCTTGTTGCTCTGCCTGGGCTAGACAGAATTCTATAAATGCAGACTTGGAAGACTGAATCAGCCTTTTCTTCCAGTACTGGAACCGGTAGTAGCTTAAATCGTTTTCTGCTTTCCTGGCGTGGGCCATGATCCCTCCTTGTGGATTGAAAATTTTGGAGGGTCATGGCCTATTTTCGCTTAACATCAAAACAAAAACAGATTTCGTCCGGCCGCCGGACAGGGGCATTGCCCCGCCAGAAAGGCCTGAATACCGCTTTGCCATCATTTTTCTGGCCTTTGTTCCGGCGCGGCCCGGACAACCTTGTTATGGAACTGGTTTTTTCCTGAAACGGGATTATTTTTTATTTAAAGGCTTTTTATATAGCAAGTCAGCGCATATACCCATCCTGCCTACCGGTACATGCCGCAGTTTATTGATCGTTCCCCCTGGAATGATCAGGGGAGTGATCGGGGGAGAGATCAGGTGACCATTCGAAATCTCGATTTCGTTTTTCACCCGGCTTCAGTGGCCCTGGTAGGAGCCAGTCATAAACAGGGCTCCATCGGAACACTCATTGCCCGCAATCTGCTGGAAGGTGGATTTGAAGGCGATCTTTTCTTTGTAAATCCCAAATATAAAAAAATCGAAGGTTGCAAGGTATATCCTGATGTGGGCAGCTTGCCGAAAGCCCCGGATCTTGCCGTTATCGCCA
>JBNJFN010000355.1:0-3961 GCA_051746885.1 Bacteroidota bacterium
AAATATACTGTATACAAATTGTACTTTCAATACTCTTATAATTAAAAAGACGTAAATTAACGGTTTGATTTTGCTTTAACCGGTAATATTTTGGTAAATTTGGCTGGTCATTTGTGTTGATTTAAAAAAATATTCTGTAATTCCATTTCCCAATGATTAAGTTATCTCCAAATATAAAGTTTGTCTTACCATTTACCACATTTTTTTTAGTATTTGTTTTTTTAAACGGTGAACAGACTTTCTCACAGATTTCCAGAGAGGATTACAAGAAAGGAGATTCCCTGAGCCAGTTCCGTGAACTTGTTTACCATGGCCATGTGGAGCCTTCCTGGATTAGAGATACCCATCATTTTTGGTATAAAGTACACACGCGCAAAGGATATAAGTATTTTCTTGTAGATGCTGATCAAAGAACAAAAAAACAGGCTTTCGATCAGGAAAAGCTGTGTGAGCAGTTGAATGAAGCAACCGGTGGAGCCCTGGATCCATACTCACTTCCCCTGGACAACTTATTATTTAATGCAGAGCTCGATAAGATGGTATTTAAGCTCGATAATTCAAGGTGGAGCTACGATTTGACTTCCCATTCACTTGAAAAATTAAAAGAAATAGAAAATAAAGATCGTAGTCATCCCAGAACTTATTGGGGCAACAGCCGGAATTATTTAGGCAATTCCCCTGTAGTTTCGCCTGATGACAGGTGGGAGGCTTACATTAAAAATTATAATGTATGGGTTAGGAACACCACCTCAAATACTACTTACCAGCTAAGCTATGATGGTTCAGAAGGAGATTTTTATTCTTCTTATATTAGATGGTCACCAGATTCCGAAAAGCTGGCAACCTATAAAGTCCGGCCCAAGAAAAATCAGTACATCTATTTTGTGGAATCTGCACCGGAAGATCAGCTTCAGCCCGACCTTCATAAAAGGGAATATCTGAAACCCGGGGATGCATTGCCCATTAAACGCCCCAAGTTGTTCGATGTTATGGAAAAAGAACAGATACCGGTTGATGGAGAATCTTTCAAAGAACAGTACAAGGTTAGTAAAATTCAATGGTGGAAGGATAACCGGGGCTTCACCTTTGAATTCAATCAGCGGGGGCATCAGCTTTATCAGGTTGTTGAAGTAGATGCAGAAACCGGTAATACGCGGATCCTTATTGAGGAAAATAGCAATACTTTTGTTGATTATAGCTCTACAGGTAAGTTAATTCGCCGGGATATCAATGACGGAGAAGAAATTATCTGGACCTCGGAGCGGGATGGATGGAATCATCTTTATTTATTCAATGGCAAAACCGGTGAACTAAAAAATCAGATCACCCAGGGAGAGTGGGTAGTACGTGACATAGTGCATGTAGATGAGGACGAGCGTAAGGTTTACTTCAAGGCAAGTGGCAGAAACAAGGATGAAGACCCCTATCTGATCCATTATTATAAAGTAAATTTTGACGGAACGGGTTTGATGGAGCTCACCCCCGAAAAGGCGAATCACAAGGTTACTTTTTCCAGTGACATGAAATATTATGTTGATCATTTTTCCCGGGTTGATAAAGCTCCGGAAACAGTTTTAAGAAGAGCCAAAGATGGTGAGGTTGTTATGAATGTTGAAGAGGCGGATATATCCGAGTTAATTGATGCCGGATGGTCTCGTCCTGAGGTATTTACTACCAGTGGCCGTGATGGGGAAACCGATATCTGGGGCAATATTTACAGGCCTTCCGATTTCGATTCTTCTAAAACTTATCCCGTAATCGAATATATTTATGCCGGGCCGCAAGATTCTCATGTACAAAAATCATTCAATTCATATATATGGCATATCAATGAGCTAACCGAGCTGGGTTTCATAGTAGTTCAGATTGACGGTATGGGAACGAACAACCGTTCAAAAGAGTTCCTGGATGTTTGCTGGAAGAATTTGAAGGATGCGGGATTTCCGGATCGGATTCGCTGGATCATGGCTGCAGCCAAAAGGTATCCCCATATTGACGCCAGTGAGATTGGTATATATGGCAGTTCAGCAGGAGGTCAGAATGCACTTGCCGGTTTGCTGTTTTATCCTGAGTTCTACACGGTGGGAGTTGCTTCCGCCGGATCTCATGACAACCGGATAGACAAGATGTGGTGGAATGAACAATGGATGGGCTATCCTGTGGGCCCGCATTATGAGGAGTGCTCTAATGTAGTGAATGCCAAAAAACTTCAGGGCAATTTGATGTTAATTGTAGGGGAAATGGATGATAATGTGGATCCATCCGCCACTATGCAGGCAGCGAATGCGCTGATTGAAGAAAAGAAAGATTTTGAACTGGTAGTGCTCCCCGGTGAAGATCATACAATGGGAGGAACTTATGGGAACAGAAAGCGGAAAGATTTTTTTGTTAAACATTTGCTGGAACAGGATCCACCAAATTGGAATCAGACTAAATAGTTGGAAATTATTTAGAGTAGGTGGAAGAATTTTTCATAAATTTGTGCAACTTTGGGTTAGGGTTTGGGTTAAGTTGACGTGAGTACCGGTGGTGTTTTGGGGCCGCCGGTACTTTTTTATTTCTTTTCGGAGAATTAATGCCCGATATTTCAAAAAATTCCAGGATAAACTCATATTATGCTTGCCTTTGAAATGGAACCAGGAGATTGCTTTTAATAATGATACCATGCACCATAGATTTTAGAATGCTTTAAAAACCCTGGCCAGTGAAAATCCGGGGGCCTCTATCTGGAGATCGAGGAAATATCCAAATGGGGTTTGAGAAACGGAATAATTTCTTTCTTTAAGCCATTGTTCAATTTTATGGAGAAAACTTCTGGTAAATTCTGCGTCAGCTTTGCTGTCGGATAGATGGGCGAAAGAATGCAGAAGGATGTGATTGGGCTGGTTCTTCCTGTGGATCCATTTAAGGAGGTTGCGCAGGTTTTTGGTTACGCTTTTTTCATTACCCATATCTTCTTTTTCAACCTGTATAAAAGCACTCTGAACATTTTCATAGGTTTTTCCTTCACTGACATCTTCGGCGGTATCCAGTGTTTTTGTCGTGGGAGTGTAAGCAAAGCGGTTGCAATAGATCAACAAGACTTTCATGTTTTTACATTTAAAATTTATGGAGCAAAGATACCAAGTATTTTAAATTATGAAAAATTGAGATAATTGGTTATTTTATAAAGTATCTAAAATAAGACTAATGGAGCAGTTATGAACATCAATAATATGAATCAGGAGCCATAAACTTTCGTATGCAACTGAGGCAAAACCGTAGCAAAAGTCTCCGTTCCTTGGACCGTATAAGTAATGGGTAATAGAAATCTTTATCAATGAAAAAAATAAAGTGCAATTGCCTTTTTAAAAGGTATAAAATTTTTTTTATTTTTATTTGCCTTTACTAAATTATTAAACCATAAGCTTTATGAAAAAACTATTTTTTTTTAATAGTCGTCATAGCAGGCATTTTAATGACTATGAACAATTGTAAAAGAGCTGGAGAATCCACCGAAGAAGCACCGGCTACCAACTTTACCGGTGCTGAAAACGAGGTAGTTCTTATGACCCTTGATCCTGGCCATTTCCATGCCTCTCTGGTACAGAAATACATGGTGCCCCAGGTCTCCCCTGATGCCTATGTATATGCTCCTGAAGGGCCCGATGTTCAGCAGCACCTGGACAGAATAGAGAATTTCAACACCCGGGAGGAAAACCCGACAAACTGGGAAGAACATGTTTACACTGGTGAGGATTACCTGGAAAAGATGTTAGAAGAGAAACCGGGCAATGTTGTGGTGATCGCCGGCAACAACGCCAAAAAAACAACCTACATCAACGAGTGTGTCAGCAACGGGCTAAATGTACTGGCTGACAAGCCCATGGTAATTTTCCCTGAGAAATATCCAGAGCTGGAGGAGGCTTTTCAGATCGCAGAAGAAAAAGGTGTATTCCTTTATGATATTATGACCGAGCGT
>JBNJFN010000356.1:0-3948 GCA_051746885.1 Bacteroidota bacterium
AATACAAGCAGTTTCATGGAAGCTATATGTTTGGTCAGAATTTCAACGGTCTGAGCTTGCAGTACCGGATCTTCTCTTTCTAGGGAGTTTTATAACTACGGGTTTTATGATTACGGACAATTATTAAATACAAATCAACTTAAAGTTTATCTTATTTTATCTATGGTTTCAAACAATCTGACTATATTCTTGGGTGGCACATTTGCCATTATATTGTGTACCTGCTGAAATACATAGCCATTACCATTCCCCCAGGTATCTATTAAAGATGTAATGTGTTTTTCTAATTCCCCGGGAGCTTCTTTGTCGAGCACATGTTGTGTATCGCATCCGCCTCCCCAGAAACAGATGCGATCACCATATTTGGACTTAAGTTCTCCGGCATCCATTCCATGTGCGCTTATTTGTACCGGGTTTATCATATCCAAACCCGCATCGATCATATCATCGAGCAGAGGTTCTATGCCTCCGCAACAATGAAGCTGAACCTTTACATCAGCCAGTTCTTTTGCCCGGGTCCACAGTCGTTTATGATAGGGTTTGATAAATTCCCTGTACATCTCAGGAGAGATCATTGGTCCGTTATTTGTACCGAGATCATCCCCGCCAAAAAGAATGATATCTATATAAGAACCTACCGAATTGAGCCATTTTTCAATATTGCGCTCATAAATATTGCAGAGTTTTTCCTGGAAGCAGTGAATCGCATCAGGATACATGGCAAGATACATAAAGAAGTTTTCCGAACCAACCAGATATTGGGGAACTTCAAACATAGCTCCTCCAAATATTCCTATTATTGCCTTATCTGTTGACTCCCGAAGTTTCTTTGAACCGTTAAACAGGGTTTTGCAGCCTTCATTATCCAAGGGCAGATGAGCTCCGGGATGGGGGACTGCTGTCCACATACTTTCCCCTAATACACTTTCCATTTCGTTAAAACTTGCATTTTCAAAATCCACTTCCGCCCAGGGATAATGGGTTTGTTCAAAATACAAACAACCTTTCTTTTGTCGTCCCAATTCTTTCCCGTTATCATTGGTCAGAATCCAATCTTCTCCTTCTTTTTGAACATTTATGTAATAAGGGATTTTACAGGGAGTCCCATCCGGGAGCACCCAGTCCTTCCAATCCGCATCCCCGGTTAAAAAACCTCTTCCCAGCTCAATGGTATCTGCTCCAAACATTTCCAAAACAGGAGGTTCGATGATGGCAAGCTGTTGGATCATGTCATAAACATAAATATCCCCTGTCTTTATTCCCAATTCTTCTTTGAGGCGGGCATATGCAATTGCCATAATCCCTGAAGATCGGTGACCACCAAAGTCTATTGGAATTTTATCGGGGTCTTGGTGTTTAATTGCCTTTTCTACACGTTCTCTGGATTTCATATACAATTTATTTAAAGATATATAATAAACACTTCTTAATTCTCGAAATATCTCTTCACTTTTCATTTAGTTATTTGACATTGAAGGAGGTGCATCCCGGGGATCACTGCCCCACTGTTTGTTGGGCTCAGGGCCCATCTCCAGTACCAGCTTACCGCCTTTTGCCAGCTCAGAATGATAAAACCAGGGTTTTGCCAGCGATTCTCCGTTCAAAGTGGCGGATTGTACATATATATTCTCTTTTGAATTATTTCGCGTTTCAATTACAAAGGTTTCTCCGGAATAATAATCCGAATCCAGGTGGATGGTAATTTTATCAAATAAGGGACTGCCGATTTCATAAACCGGCTTTACAGCAGCTCCACCGCGCATCTCAAACAGTCCCATTGAACTCATCACAAACCATGCTCCCATCTGGCCCTGGTCTTCATCTCCAAGCCATCCGTCATAGGGGGTTGCCCTATAGTATTGTTCCATAATACTTCTTGCCCATTTTTGTGTCAGCCAGGGTTTACCGGAATAGTTGAACAAATAGGCTGCCTGCATGTTGGGCTGATTCCCATGATTGACTCCTCTACCTCTTCCATACATGGCCATAAAATTTCCGCGGCTGGCTCTCTCAAAACCTTCATCCAATCGATCATTAAACTCCCCGCGGCCTATTAGATTTATCAATCCCTGCACATCATGAGGGACAAAAAAAGTGTATTGCCATGAGTTTCCCTCAACAAACCCTGAATGTGAAAACGGATCAAAATCCCCGGCCCAGGTTCCGTCTTTGTGTTTCTGCCGCACATACTTTACGTCCGGGTCAAATACATTTTTGTAATATCCGGCACGTTTAATGAACTCCTTGTAATCTTCCTCCTTGTCAAGAGCCTTGGCCATCTGAGCAACACACCAGTCATCATAGGCATATTCCATGGTATTGGATACCGGGCCTTTTTCCGCTGGTACATAGCCTAAATCCTTATAGGAAGCCAATTGTCGATTGCCCACATGGCCTCCGCAGGAATGCGACTTGCCCGGCTCTGTCTGATTATGTTTCATCGCTTCATAAGCCTTGTTCACATCATAATCGCGTATGCCCTTTTGGTAAGCACTAACCATCAGCGGAATCTCATGCGAGGCAACCATGATGCTGGAATACTCAATGCCAGCCGGCCCTTTGGGAAGCCAGCCCCCGCGGTCATAGATCTCCAGCAGCGATTTCACCCATTTGTTGGCAATATCCGGGGTCGACAGGGTCCAAAGCTGATTGAGATTCCAGAAGGTATTCCAAAAGGCATCACATCCGTAAACAGGTGAACCGGGATCCTCCAGTTGGACTTCCTCCTCGCACATATCCACATACTTGCCATTTACGTCACTCATAATGGTGCGGGCACTATATGAGCGATACAGGTTCGTGTAGAATTTTACCTTATCCTCCTCGGATCCCCCTTCGATTTCGATGCGGCTAAGCAGATCATTCCATACTTGTTCTGCATGGGTGCGGGCTGAATTAAAATCCCAGCCAAAATCTCCTGTTTCCTCTTCTAAATTCAGGCGGGCCTGTTCAATACTGACAAACGAAAGGCCGGTCTTCATCACTATCTGTTCATCCGCTGAGGGGGAATACCTGAGGGCTGCTCCCATATCTTCGGAACCGGAAATACGCTGAACATCTCTCTTTACTGATCCTCCAACCCATCCATCGAAAGATTGGAAAGGTTTACTTAATTGGGCGACGAAATGCACAGTATATTCATTCCAGTCGGTGCTTTGTTGTTTCACGTAACCCTCGATTTGATTTTCATCAACTTTACGTACCTCAGCATCCTTTATTTCGAAGCCATATTCGGTGGGAAACTTCAGATCAAACAGAATATAGGCTTCCTCTGCCTGTGGAAAAGTATATCTCTGAATGCCCGTACGCGTGGTTGCTGTCAGCTCAGCAGTGATATCATAATCATAAAGATCCACCTTATAATAGCCAGGCGATGCGAATTCATCCTCATGCCGGAATCGAGAGTTATATCCGGATTCCGGTTCTCCTTCCAGAGATCCCGGTTGAGTTCTTAATCCTCCTCTAATAGGCATGGTTAACAACCCTCCCATCGTCCACGAATGGAGATGACTGAACCCGGTAATCTGTTCAATGGTATATTCATATCCCGCTTTCCACATCTCCTCCTGATTATCAGGACTGAGTTTTACCATACCAAAGGGCATACTCGCTCCGGGATACAGCATCCATCGGGAATTGGAAGTACCAATCATGGGATCGGCATAATCTACCGGCTGCTTTGATTCGTTGTTACAGCCCTGGAGCAGCATCATTACCACTCCTATCATTAAAATCCCTGTGATGTTTTTTAAATTATTCATAATGATTGGTTATTTGTTCCCCTCAAATTTAATAAAATGTTTAGTTGTTACAGCCAATCCTTTTTATATGTATCTTCGTGCATCCATGCTAACCTGGATTATTCTTACCGCAGCTTTAGCTGCAAACAAATTTCTCTTAACCTGATGATAAATATTATGCTCAGAGTTAAATAGTTAACTTTATTTT
>JBNJFN010000357.1:0-3939 GCA_051746885.1 Bacteroidota bacterium
GCTGTTGTTTTGCCTTTCCCATTGCCGGTATAAATATGTATTAATCCCTGTTCCATATATATTTTGTATTTTAATTATTGTTTATCTTATAATATATCCTTTTAATATACCCGTTCGATAATTTTCTCCACAACATTGGTGAAAGAAACCGGTGTGGGGCTGGAAGCCTGATCGGCATCAATAACAAAAATGTTATCTTTTTTAGCGGCATCAAGATTCGGATATTCCTGCCATATTTGTTTTTCCTCTTTTCCTGCGAGACCCATTGTAACAATGACAATAACATCCGGATTTTTGGCAAGAACACTTTCTCTCGACATGGTACCGCTTTTAAGGTCCGCTGCTACATTCTCCCCATTAGCAAACTGTATATAATCATGCATAAAGGATTCTGAAGTAGCTGCATATAAAGGATTGGCACCGATTTCTATAAAAAATTTCAGCTTTTCGCCTTCAGGAATTCCATTCTGTAAAGAATCCAGCTTTGCCCTCTGCTTTTCTATAATAGACAAAGCCCTATCTTTCCGGTTTACAATTTTTCCAAGGGTTATCATTTGGTTACATATTGCTTCAAATGACTTGGGCATCTCTAAATATTCAACCTCAATCTCAAGTTTCCGCAAGTTATCAATGACTTGCTGCTTGGTTAACGTACTGACTAAAACTATATCAGGTTGTAAAGTGGCAATTTTTTCAACATTTACCTCTGTGGCCGAGGCCACCATTTCACTGTTTTCAAGGCTGTCAGCCGGACAATAAGTAGTATGTCCGATCACATTGTCTTCTACATCCAGAAGCAACAATTGCTTGGTAATCGAGGGAGTTAAAGACACAATTCTCAAGCTGTCTGTTGTTTTTTCCTGTTCCGATTGCTGCCCGAGATGCTGACAAGAAAATACTGATGTTAGAAATACAATGGCAACTCCTAAAAAAGTAATTTTCTCTCTCATTGTTATCTATTTGTTTGATCGGAAAAGAGCAGAAATTGGGGTTATCAATTTCCGAACTTTTTCCCGAAGTTCGATTTAAAATGATGGTTAATGGCAGGTCTTCTGGCTCACCCGACTTTTTGAAGCCTTCCCATCCCGCCTTCGGCGGAATAGTGGCAAGGGGATTTCAAAAAGTCTTTTCCGGGTTTACAGCTGCGGGAACAGCTCCGGATTTTCACCGGATTCCCATTTTAAGGCTTTCCCCGAAAGGGAAATACCACCAAACAGAGCAAATATAGAATAATTAAATTTGCTTAACAAATCAGCCCATAAAAAACCCGAAACGGTCTGTTATTTCTTAATTATTTTTGAATAATTCGGGTTAAATGAAAAGAGCGTTTATTTGTAACTTCGCGGAAATGAGGTATTTTATTTCTGTGAATATAAACGTAGCACAAAAATACCCTGCAAATTTTTTATTTTCAGTCTTATTGATCATTCCGTCGATCCACAACCAACGCCTGGGCCCGGGACACATATGAAACCCTAAAATATCCAAGAGCCTCCCCTCCCTCAATATTTCCAATAGCATTGGCCGGTGGTCCTGAAAGGTCAAAGGGATTACCGGATTGATCGGCTATGTTATTTATTCCTTCGACAAACTGTTGATAGGATCTGCTGACTGTGCTTATTTTAAGGGATGCCGTATCTTCCGGTTCAAAAATTTCAAAAAACATCAAGCCGTTTTCCTCCATTATTTCCGTATCGGAATAAATCACGCTGTTATCAATGGTATCACGTAACGCTTTTCCATTCCTATAAAGATTCACCATATAAAGGTTGTCCGTGTCCCTGGGTTTATGGCCATAAAGATAAGTGAGCAAAAAAACGCTATCCATGGGAAATCCTTCTTTATAATAAGGATTTTCATAGAGGAAAGCTTCCATGCCTTCCAGGTCAATGCCTTGTTCCATTGTCTCACTGGCCTGATAATGCGTTTTATTGTTGATTGGCTCAT
Source organism: Bacteroidota bacterium (assembly GCA_051746885.1). Lineage (GTDB taxonomy): Bacteria > Bacteroidota > Bacteroidia > Bacteroidales > UBA12077 > JAGXLC01. The sequence continues at coordinate 1,948 of JBNJFN010000357.1, forward strand.
CAAGGTGAATATTCAATGTGTAAGAATGTCCTGCCCTACCTGCCACCTCACGTCTGGTTTCATAAACCCCCTTTTCATCCGGTTTTTCTTCAAATTCAACAGTAGTATGATCATCAGCCACGGTTATAGAAACATCAGCCCCGGTAATCCTTGGAGTTTGTTGATTAATAAAATAGTCTGCTGTTTTGGACAAGGTGATGCGGTGTTTCTTCATTTCACTGGTAAAACTTCCTTCAACAACAAGCATTTCGGGCACGTTCTCCACATCCCATGAAATTTCCTCATCCTCGCATGAACCCATACCCATAGCAAAAAGGAACAGCAATGAATATTTTATATAGTTTAGAATCCGCAACATTTAACTCAAAATTTAAAATTATAGGTTACCGATGGAAATATGGTGAAGTAGCTTGTCCGCATGGCATTGGTCTCATAAAAATTCTCATTATCCTGGGTAAAATAAAGCGCATCAGCATTCTTACGGGCATAGGCGTTATAGATAGAGAAAACCCATTCACCTTCAAAAATCTTATCCGGGTCTGGCTTGCCTTTAATGGTCAAGCCCAGATCCAGCCGGTGATAATCGGGCATACGGTCTTTATTCCTTCCCGGATAATAGGGAAGAATAAGATTACCATACTCATATCTTGCTGCCGGAGCATTAAGTGGTCTGCCCGTTTTGAAAGTCCAGTTGGCGGAAAGGCTAATACGTTCGGAAATATCATACATTGCAACCAGGGTAAGATCATTAGGCCGGTCATAAGGAGAAGGATACCAGTCTTTTTCCTGAATATCATAAATTTTCTTCAATGAACGCGACAGGGAATAACTGATCCATCCGCTAAACCTGCCTTTCGGCTTTCGAAGCATTAACTCAAGCCCATATGCTTTGCCTTTGCCAAACCGTAGTTCTTCTTCCATATCGGGATTGAACTGAGGTTGTGCAAATTCCTTAAAAGCCACCAGGTTTTGCATATCTTTATAATACACTTCAACGGAAGTCTCAATCTTATCATTCAGAAAATTCCGAAAATATCCCATGCTGTATTGATCCCCTATAAGGGGCTCGATATTCGGATTGCTGCTGATCCACACATCCAAAGGAGAACCGGTATTGGAATTGGAAGCGATCAAAAGATATTGCCTGGTTCTGGAATAACTGGCCTTCACAGATTGGTTATCCGAAAGCACATAATTCAGTCCAATCCTTGGTTCTAACCCTTTATAGGTATTGTAGATCTCACCTTTGTCGTATTCACGCTCATCAACAACATTGTAATGTTCATCTACAACATTCACTGTGGCTTTTCCTATATTTTGAAAAATGGAATACCTTAGTCCATAATCAATTGTCAGATCGCCGGTAATTTTCTGCTGGTTGCTCAAATAAATGGCGCTCTCTATACTTTGTATATCGGGTAGCTTAAATTCGAAATCCAAAGTATCCTGTCTCCCGCTGATCTCTCCTACATTAAAATCGTGGTAGGTAGATTTAAGACCAAAACGCATGGTATTATCTTTGTTAATATAGTAAGTGAAATCCATTTTTGCAGAAAAATCCTTTACAAAGGCACCATATTCAAAGGCATACGTTCTCTTCTCACGGCCTACCGATAATCTGTTATTCAACAAATAATCATAATTGCTTGCCATAATTGTAAAATTGGAAAACAACTTTTTATTAAAGATATGATTCCAGCGGACCGTACCCGTATAATTGCCCCAATCAAAATTCGAATTGTTTTCAGTTCCGAGTGAATAGGAAAATACATCTCTTCCAAAATATCCGGAAAGATAGAGCCGGTTCTTGTCGTCAAAACGATAATTGGCCTTTGCATTCAAATCATAAAAATGAAAAGGAAATTCGTTGATCTGTTCATTTCCGAGAATATCTCCGGCAAGATCAATGACCCCATCCATGTACGTTCGCCTGCCAGAAACGATAAACGAACCTTTGTTCTTAACGATCGGACCCTCCAGGGTAAGCCGGCT
>JBNJFN010000358.1:0-3888 GCA_051746885.1 Bacteroidota bacterium
GGATACGAGGGCAAACAACAACTTTATAGGCGCCGATCAGGTAATCAGGGATTATGTGATTTACAGCAGGCAGCTTGTCAATGAGTTTGGCCATATTGTGGCATGGGAAAAGGAAGATATTGTAGAGCCGGGTAAGCCGAATGTTGCCGGATGGTTGCTCCCTGAAGGAAATAATATCCATCGCAGGTATCCGGATGTTGCCATTTTGATTCCTGACTCCATGGGTAGGGCATGCGGGGGTTTATGCACATCGTGTCAAAGGATGTATGATTTCCAGCGGGGAAACCTCAACTTCAACCTGGATAAATTAAAACCCGGTGAATCATGGCCCGATAAGCTACAAAGGTTAATGGATTATTTTCGCTACGATTCTCAATTGAGAGATATTCTTATTACCGGCGGTGATGCCCTGATGAGTGCCGATAAATCTCTGAAAAAAATTCTGGATGCGGTATATGAAATGGCATGGCAGAAAAAGGAAGACAATAAGTCGAGAGCCGATGGAGATAAATATGCTGAGATGTTAAGGGTGAGACTTGGAACTCGTCTTCCTATCTATATCCCCCAACGAATTGATGATTCACTGATCGAAGTATTGTCTGAATTTAAGGAAAAGGCCTCGAAGATTGGTATTAAACAGTTTGTCATACAAACCCATTTTGAGACGGCCATGGAAGTCACTCCCGAGGCAAAAATGGCGGTTGAGAAGCTAATCTCAGCCGGTTGGATTGTTACCAATCAACAGGTTTTTACATCTGCCGCTTCCAGACGGGGACATACAGCAAAGCTGCGTAAAGTGCTCAGCGAGATTGGAGTGTTGCCTTATTATACTTTCTCGGTGAAGGGTTTTATGGAAAACTATCATAATTTTGCCACCAATGCCCGTTCCATACAGGAACAAATCGAGGAGAAGGCGATCGGTGAGGTTTCCTACAGAAATTACGGGAAAATCAGTAAATTTACTGAGAAACCTACTGATATTAGACGTTCCATTCAAAATTTACTCGAAGATGAAGATGCCCCTTTCATTGGTACCGACCGGAATGTATTGAATATGCCCGGTGTGGGCAAAAGCTTAACTTTCCGGACTGTTGGCATAACGCGGCAAGGTAGAAGAATATTAAGCTTTGATCACGATCATACCCGTAGGCACAGTCCGGTAATCAATAAAATGGGCAATATAACAATTGTTGAATCAAAGTCGATATCTGATTATATGCAGCAGTTGGAAGATATGGGCGAGGACATCGATGAATATGAGAGCCTTTGGGGTTATTCTCTCGGGGAAACAGAAGAAAGAATCCCCATATATGAATACCCGGAATATGATTTTTCCGTTACTGACCATCTCACTAACTTCAGTATGACGGAAAAAGAAACTTCTCCATGATCATGCGCAAGATCCTTTTGGTGCCATTGTTTTTGTTTTCGCTGGTTGCCAATGCCCAGGTTGGAGGAGGTACCACCTATGGATTTTTGAATCTTACCACTTCTGCACGTGCCATGGCTTTGGGTACCAAAAGTATTGCCATTAACGATGATGACCTGAATCTTGTTTACTATAATCCCGCTTTACTTAGCAGCAATATGAAGCATCACCTGGGCATGAACTATGTGAACTATTTTGGCGGGATCAACTATGGCCATGTAGCCTATTCACCCGGAAAAATCAATAAATATAATGTTTCCACCGGTTTGCATTATTTGAATTATGGTGAATTTCAGAGGGCTGATGAAGAGGGGATCAAAACAGGTACATTCCGCGCCTCTGAATATGCATTGAATTTGACTGCGAGTCGCCCCCTGGATTCAAATTTTACTGTGGGAGTGCATCTTAAGCCAGTATATTCTCATCTCTATGACTACAAATCTTTAGGAGTAGCTGCCGATATAGGCCTTTTGTATACCGATTCAACCGGGCTCTTCTCTGCTGCTCTGGTTTTGGAAAATATAGGTACCCAAATTATCCCTTATACACCTGATGAATACGAAAGCCTCCCTTTTGAGATACAGATGGGGGCCTCTTTAAAATTGAAGCACGCTCCTTTTCGTTTTATTGTTGTTGCCGAGCATCTTGAAAAACCTGATTTAACTTTTCGAAAACCCGATGAAACGAGGCTCATATACACCTATTATCAGGGCAACAGGCAAGAAAGAGGGTTTCTGGAGAAAGTAATGCGACATATGATAATTGGTGTGGAACTTACTCCCCTGGATAATTTTTATCTGAGGGGAGGGTATCATTATCGCAGAAGGCAAGAGATGAAGGTAGAATCTAAAATTTCTACTGTAGGATTTTCCTGGGGATTTGGTCTCCGGATATACAAATTTTATCTGAATTATGGCCAGGGCACCTATCACCTCGCAGGAGGAACGAATCATTTCTCCGTTAGAATCAATTTGAATGAGTTTTAAATACTTGCTATGGCAAAAATGAACAAACTAATTATAGCAGTGGACGGGTATTCCTCAACAGGTAAAAGCACACTTGCCAGGGATCTTGCCCGTCATTTTAAAATTAAGTATATTGATAGCGGTGCCATGTATCGGGCTGTAACGCTTTATTCCCTAAGGAATGGTCTCTATAGTCCGCAGGAAGGAAGAGTGGATGAAGCCAAACTGAAGCAAGAGCTTCCTTTTATTCATATAGATTTTCATGTAGATGAAAAATCCGGAGAACAATCAACAATTCTGAACGGAGAAAATGTGGAACAGTTGATACGAACTATGGAAGTGAACGAGGCAGTAAGTCAGATCAGTCAGGTGAAAATTGTCAGGGAGAAGATGGTGGAAAAGCAAAGAACTTTTGACGAAGAAGGGGGGTTGGTTATGGATGGCCGTGATATTGGTACGGTGGTGTTTCCCGATGCAAATGTAAAAATATTTCTGACCGCCTCACCCGGGGTAAGAGCTCAAAGGCGTTTTGATGAGCTCAAACAAAAAGGCTATGATGTGACCTGGAATGAAATATTCGATAATGTTAAACAAAGAGATTATTTGGATGAGCATCGGAAGGAAAGTCCGTTAAGAAAAGCCCATGATGCAGTGGTATTGGATAACAGTCATCTTACCAGGAAAGAACAGTTGGAAATGGCCCTTCGGATCGTATGGAAGAAAACGGGAATTTCCGCGGAAAATTAACAACAGGTAAGTGGCAGTCCGCGAAATCAATGTTAAAGTTGGGATGAGATATATTCACAATGATATTCAGGAATGATTTTGACTCAAAACATGGGATATATTGATAGGGATTTTATTTTTGTGTTTCTTATTTGAACGATATGTAACAATAGTATAAGTTATGACTAAATTCAGAAAGATAGGAGTATTGACATCCGGCGGCGATGCCCCCGGGATGAATGCTGCCATACGGGCAGTTACCAGAACGGCGCTCTACAATGGGATAAGTGTGGTTGGTATTCGTAATGGCTATCAGGGAATGATTATGGGCCATTTTATGGAGTTGAAATCTTATATGGTCGGTGATATCATCCAGAGAGGGGGTACAATGCTTAAATCCGCCCGGAGCGAAGAGTTCAGAACAAAAGAAGGCCGGAAAAAAGCTCATGAAAATCTTAAACAGGAGAACATTGACGGAGTTGTGGTTATCGGAGGCGACGGTAGCTTTAAAGGTGCCAGGGAGTTTACGGAAGAGTGTAATATACCATTTGTAGGCATACCGGGAACCATCGACAATGATCTGTATGGAACGGATTATACCATTGGTTATGATACCGCACTGAATACGATCGTGGAATCTGTTGATAAGATTAGAGACACAGCCAGTTCTCACGATCGTTTGTTTTTTATTGAGGTCATGGGGCGGGATGCCGGGTTTCTTGCTCTGAGAGGAGGAATTGCAACAGGTGCAGAAGCTATACTGATTCC
>JBNJFN010000359.1:0-3867 GCA_051746885.1 Bacteroidota bacterium
CGTCGCTTTAATTTATATTTTCTGCGAATACACGGAACTTGTCAGGCATTCTTTGTGGCCTGATGAATGGCCAGCAATTTTTTTAGCAACGTTTCAAGCTTGTCGAGTTGAAGCATATTGGCCCCGTCTGATTTGGCTTCACCGGGTTCGGGATGCGTTTCCAGAAAAATACCGTCCACTCCGGCAGCTATACCGGCTTTGGCAATGGTTCCAATCATTTCAGGCTGCCCGCCGCTTACTCCGAAGGATTGGTTAGGTTGCTGGAGGCTGTGAGTTATATCCAGAACGACGGGCAGATTGGTTTTCTGCATAATCGGAATGCTTCGCATATCCACAATCAAATCGGAATAGCCAAAGGTGGTGCCTCTTTCTGTAAGCAATACCCTTGAATTCCCGGAATCAATCACTTTCTGGGCAGCAAACTTCATGGCGGAAGGGGAAAGGAACTGACCCTTTTTGATGTTGATGGTAAGTCCTGTTTCGGCAGCTGCTACCAGCAACTCGGTCTGACGGCATAAAAAGGCAGGAATCTGCAAGATATCTGCATACCCGGCGGCCATTTCCGCTTCATCTGGTTTATGAATATCTGTTATGACCGGTATGCCGAAGCGTTCTCTAATCCTCCCCAATATCTTCAAGGCTTGTTCGTCACCGATGCCGGTGAAGGAATCCAGTTTTGAGCGGTTGGCCTTCCGGTAAGAAGCCTTAAAAACATAAGGTATCTGAAGTCTGTCTGTAATATCTGTGATATATTCGGCTATTCTGAATGGGGTCTCTTCGTCTTCAATGACACATGGGCCCGCCAACAAGAAAAAGTTGCCTGAATCCAGGTATTTTAAATTTTCTATATTATACATCATTTAGTTTTTTTTTGGTTTAGTACTTGTATTTATTCTTCCACCAGCTTTTTAAGCGCTGGAGCATATCCTGTTCTTTCTTATTATTTTGTGGATTGTATAAAATTTGCCCCGAGATTTGCTCGGGCAGGAATTTTTCCTGAACGAAGTTGCCCTCATAATGATGGGCATATTTATAATTTTCCCCATATCCCAGTTCTTTCATCAATTTTGTGGGTGCATTGCGGATGTTCAGCGGCACAGAAAGGTCGCCAGTTTGCTTTACCTGCTGCTGGGCATCGTTGATGGCTTGATAAGCCGAATTGCTTTTTGGGGAGGTCGCCAGATATATGGCAGCCTCAGAAAGTATGATCCTTGACTCAGGCCAGCCGATCCTCTCTACTGCATCAAAACAACTGTTGGCCATGAGCAGGGCGTTGGGATTGGCGAGCCCGATATCTTCCGCTGCCAGAATCACCAATCTTCGTGCAATGAATTTGGGATCTTCTCCACCTTCCACCATTCGCGCCAACCAGTAAACAGCGGCATTGGGGTCGCTACCTCTTATGGACTTGATGAATGCAGAAATGATGTCATAATGCTGATCGGCATTTTTGTCATAGAAGGCAATATGTTGCTGCAGGATGTTCTTTACCTTTTCATTGTTAATGAGGATCTCTTTATTTGTATCATCGGCTATTTCTGCATTAACCACAAGTTCAAGGATATTGTAAAGTTTTCTGGCATCCCCTCCTGAAAATCTGAACAGGTCGCTCTTTTCCTGTACTGTAATGTTGTATTTCTTCAGATATAGATCTTCATTGATGGCCCTGTTGAGCAATTTTTCCATCTCCTCTTCAGAAAGCGATTCCAGTACATAAACCTGGCACCGGGAAAGGAGGGGAGAGATCACTTCAAAGGAAGGATTCTCGGTAGTGGCCCCGATTAAAGTAATTATTCCCTGTTCTACAGCACTTAGGAGGGAATCCTGCTGGGATTTGCTGAAACGATGAATCTCATCGATGAAAAGTATGGGATTGGGAGCATCGAAAAACCTCTGCTTCCGAGCTTTTTCAATGGTGTTCCTCACATCTTTCACGCCTGAATGAACAGCGCTTAATGTGAAAAAAATTCGGTTGTGTTCGTTGGCAATAATTTTGGCAAGTGTGGTTTTGCCGGTACCTGGTGGTCCCCAGAGAATAAAGGAAGGGATATTTCCCGATTCTATTATCTTGCGCAATACGGCATCTTCACCAACGAGGTGATCCTGACCGATGAATTCACTTAATGTTTTTGGCCGCAGCCTGTCAGCTAAAGGTTGATTTATTGCCATGAAATTACGCCACTTAATGAATTTTTACAATTTTGGTTTTATATTTGTTTTCAATTCTATATAGATGAAGAGTGAACAAAACAAAAATTTTTCCGTAGAAAACCAGAAAAAACAGTTCAAAGATAAATCAAAAAATAATTGCTATGAAAAAGCGACCAATTTCTAAACTATTGTTAACGGGTATTATTATAACAGGATTTATTTTTCCTGCGAAGGCCCAGCTTGATGGGCTTGGTAAAGTTATTTCCTACCAAACCGAAAATACCCAGATATTACTCAAGGAATATGTGCGTCCCTATACCAATGCCTTGGGGACTGACCTTTCGAATGGCTGGTACAATACAGCAAAACCTCATAAGACGCTTGGATTTGATATCACATTTACCTTGAATACCACTTTTGTTCCGGATGCCCATAAATCATTCAATCCCAATCAGATTGGATTACCCGAGAACATTTCAGCAGAATCAAATTCAACCCCGACAGCTATGGGTAATAATGAACCTGGTGCCACGCTTAACTATACTGAAACCATAAATGGTCAGGACTATACCTTAGCTTCATTTGATCTGCCCAAAGGAACAGGCATAGGATTTGCTCCCGCCCCTATGCTGCAGGTAGGACTGGGGTTGTTCAAAGGCACCGAAGTGATGGGAAGGTATATCCCGGAAATGCAACTTGGAAACCAGGCTGAAATCGGTCTTTGGGGAGTAGGGGTTAAGCACTCTCTCAAACAATGGGTTCCTGTGCTTAATAAGCTTCCTATTCTCCATGTTTCGGTTATGGGTGGTTACACCCATCTTAGTTCGCAAACCGGCCTGAATTTTATGCCGGAAGATTATGTAGAAGCCGGACTGGTGAATCAAACCAATATTTGGGATTATGATACCTATTACAATAATCAGGAAATGGCTATGGATATCAGGAGTTTTACAAGTAATCTGGTGGTGTCGGCAAATCTGCCGGTGGTAACTTTTTACGGAGGGGTTGGGTTCAACAATGTGAATTCCAATCTGGCATTAAACGGAAACTATCCTTTGCCTGAATATAGCCCGGACAATACGGAAATGGAAATTACAGAGGGAAGTTCCAAAACAGATCCTATTGACATGGATATCAAGCATCAGAGTGGCAGCCGGACGAGGCCCAGATACAATGCGGGCATACGCTTTAAATTCGCAGTCATTACATTGCATTTTGATTATACCTATTCCGATTATTCCGTTGCAACAGCTGGCCTGGGGCTAAGTTTTAGATGATCAGGGATAAAAAGTCCCAATGAAATAAAATATCCGGTGTTTTTGTGCACCGGATATTTTCATTCAGTCTAATTAAAAAATAAGCTTGCAGGGATAACTGTTATCATCTCTTTCTTTACAGAAAATATGCTCTGTAGTATGAATCAGAATTGACTATCTTTAAACAAAAAACTTCAACCAGATGTTACCGAATAATATTCTGATAATCTATGGCTAAAAGAATTTTCCAGGTTTCTTGCATAGCTGCAGCATTCATGTTGCTTTTGGATACCTATATCTATCTGGATCTGAGAAATAATTTTGAGCTTTCTTCTATAAATTTTGTGGTGGTTTTTTGGTCGGTGCCTGCTGTTTTGCTGTTGTATTTGTTTTTACTTACCAAAACTCAGTCATTCAGCGGCAAAAATCCCAAAGTGCAAAAGCGGTATTTCAATTTTTT
>JBNJFN010000360.1:0-3837 GCA_051746885.1 Bacteroidota bacterium
TTTCTGTAAATTTTACCTATTTTACTAACAACTTTTGACATAATGTATTCATTTTTATTGTTCCCATTCAGAAGGATTTTTCCGCCATCTTTCCAATTGTTCCTGATGCTTCTTTTGCAGGTAACCTTTGCGGATGGCTACCTCAATAAGTGTATGATAATCACAAAGGGTAACCAGTTCACAATCATTTTCCTCAAAGTTCGTTTTTGCCAGTTCGAATTCATAAGAAAATATGGCTCCCATTCCAAGTACGTTGGCTCCGCTGTTTCTTAATGCCTTTACCGCATTGAGGCTGCTGTTTCCTGTTGATATCAGATCTTCAATGACTACCACTTTTTGACCTTCTTCCAGATCACCTTCTATCATATTTTGCAAACCATGACTTTTAGGACTGGAACGAACATATACAAAAGGCAGGTCCAGCGCATCAGCAGTAAGGGCTCCTATCGCTATAGCCCCGGTGGCTACACCTGCTATAATATCGGGCATTCCATAATGATTTTCCACCAAATTTACAAAACCCTCCTTTATGGAATCCCTGATAGGGGGGTAAGAAAGGGATTTTCTGTTATCACAATAAATGGGGGATTTCCACCCGGAACTCCAACGAAAAGGATTTGCAGGATTAAATTTTATTGCGTTTATTTGTAATAGATTATTTGCTATTTCTTGTTCCAAATTTTCCATAGGGCAAATGTATAAAGTTTTTTTCGACAACCGAACGATTTATTTTATAGAACAGTTTGACGGCTATTATAAACAATATAATGGACTTTTTATTAGATATTTGAATGAAATTCAGCTTGCTTATGTCCTTGAACTCTTCAGAAATGTCCGGGAGATAGAAAATGTATTCATCGCCTATCACGATGTTGAACAGGCTTTTCAGGATTTTCAATCGTTTTTCCGGACGTTGGAAGCTGCCGGTGGCCTTGTATTCAATGAAAAAGGGCAGGTACTTGTCATTAAGAGACGGGGGAAATGGGATCTTCCAAAAGGGAAGAGGGAGGAGGGAGAAGAACCTGAAATTTGTGCGTTAAGAGAGGTGAAAGAAGAATGTGGAATTAATTCACTGGAAACAGATGATTTGTTACATACCACATATCATTCCTATACACTTGATGGTGTATTGATACTGAAAAGAACTTACTGGTATAAAATGACGAGCAGGGGCGAAGAAGCATTAATTCCCCAGACAAAGGAAGAAATTACCGAAGCCAAATGGATGAATCCGGAAGATTTGGATATCGTTACTGAAAATACTTTTCTCTCCATTATCGACGTGCTAAAAGCAGGGAAGCTACTGTAACAATTGTTAGATGGTTATATTGTCGAATTAAGGCGAAGGCTGAGGCTAAGGCTAAGAAAAGATGGTACACAGGTTTTGCTGCCTCTGCCGATTGACAACTTTTTAGAATGACCTCAAAACTTGTCCGGCTTTTGACGGACGATAACCGGATCATCTGCCAAATGCGGCTTTAGGCTTGCCAACTGCTCCTTGCCAATTGCCAACTACGCTATATTTCATTCAATCCCGCCTGTTGCGGGCAGGCAATCATTCAATCACTCTCTCACCCAATCACCCAATTACTCACTCACTCAATCATTCACTCACTCACTTAATCACTCAATCACTCAATCACTCAATCACCCAATCACTCCTCATAAAGCCCCGTCATTTTTCATGATGCGGTATATTTCTTTTTCAATAGACTCTGAAGGGGCCGGAGCGGGTGATAATTTAAGTATTCCCTCCGGGTTGATAAAAAAATAGGCAGGCATATTCCTTACCCTGTATTGATGCAATATATTAGTTTTATCTCCAAGGTGAAGGAATTCCCAGGGATAATCATGATGCTCCACAAGTTGCTTCATTTTCCGAAAACTTTCTTTACTGGAAATGATAACTATTTTGAAATGTTTTTTGTGCTTTTTGTAGAGATTTTCCAATATATTGTAATGCTGGCGACAGCTATAATTCATTGAATTGCAAAACCCCAGGTAAACATAATCCCCCCTGAGGTCCTCAAGGCATACCCGATTGCTGTCGGCGTCGTAAAGGCAAAATCCGGGAGCCTGATCCCCTTCTGACAGGATCTTGTTTTTTTCCTTGATATTACTGGAAATATGCCGGTTTTCCTGATGATTGATATGTTGTTCTGATGAATCAAGAATTTGTGTAACGGCTTTCTTTGTAAATGTTTTATCGTAATAAGCATCATAAAGACCTTTTAACAGGATCAGCTCCCGCAGCTGGCTGTTCTCTTCCAGTATGGAATCCCTCCGGATCAGCGAGTCAAGTTTGGAATAGCTCTTTAACCGGTTGATGATATTGTATACTTCATCTCCATGTTCGGAGAATAAATCCTTAAAGTAGTCCTGATAAAGGGTGGATATAAAATCCATATAGGCAGGATTATGATACAGAACCGTTTTATTGGCAAGCATTTGTGCTTTTACTTCATGGGCGGGATAGCCCAGTGATAATTTCAATTCACCCAACGTATAATTTTTATAATCCTGAAAGAAACGGTTTTCGGATTGAACTGAGGTATCCAGCAGGGTGTATATCGAGTCCTTTATTTTGGATAGATTTTTGACGTTGTTTACATTTTTATTGATGATTTTGTCATAATATCTGGAAAAACTATTGATCTGGTAATTAAGTTCATTTTTATCGGCATCTGCAATCCCGAGGTGAACAGATATGCCTTCAAAATAAGGATTCAACCTCTGGGCCTGAGTTTTTTCCTCTTTATCCGGCAGGGCTAGTTTATAGTTCTTCCCGGGCTCAGCAAAAAAATATCCTTTATAAACCCCAAGTTCCGTAAATATTTTTCTTACCTGGTCCAGATCAACGGTACAGTTAAACGATCCGTCCTTTTGGACCTGAGTGGTTGTCAGGTTAACGGTGTCTTTGGTGATATAGTCGGAATAAGAATAAAAGGTAATTTCATCACCGGCATACATAGGTGCCTGCCCATGTAGTTGCACTTCTCCGGCCGAAAGAGCATTTGTGCCAAAGAAGAAAAAAATAAAAATTATGCACTCAAGGATCAAATAGTTACTTTTTTCGTTCATGGATATTCATTCCTTTTGGTAAAAACTTACTGGCATCGCCGCCATTTCTGATTATATCCCTGACAATGGTCGAATTTACAGGGGTATGTTCAGGCATGGTCAACAGGAATACGGTTTCAATTCCTTCATACATGGCTTTATTGACCTGTGCTATGGCTCTTTCATATTCAAAATCTGCCGCTGTTCTTAATCCTCTTAGCAGATAATTCGCTTCTGCCTTCTTACAGTATTCAATGGTCAATCCCTCAAAATGATCCACCTTAACCCGTGGTTCATCATGAAAAACATTGGCTATCCATCTTTTCCTGTCCTCCAGTGAAAAATATCCTCTTTTATCGACATTATATCCCACAGAGATGATGATTTCATCGAAAAGGGAAAGGGCTCTTCTCACAATGGACTCGTGACCTATGGTGAATGGATCAAATGATCCGGGGAAGACCGCTTTTTTCATATTGCTGAATTTTGATGTGTTTTAAGGTAACAAACTTAAAACAATTGTTTGAAATAGTAAGGGGCACTTAATAAATGTGAGCCATACCAGGTGAAATATTCCCCGTCAACCCTTTTTATTTCTATTTTGGGAAAACTTTTTTGAAAGGCTTTCACATCATTTTCTTTGAAATTGTAAGGCTCAGAAGGCAGAAAAATGTAATCGGGCTTTCTTTCCCGGATCTCTTTTTCACTGATGATCGGATAAGGTTCCTTTTTGTCGGCGAATACGTTCTCTATACCACATCTTTTTAGCATATCATG
>JBNJFN010000361.1:0-1689 GCA_051746885.1 Bacteroidota bacterium
CTGATCCTCATAGGAGTGTTTCTGGTTGCTTACCTGGCCGATTACCTGGCAAAAAACGTGCTGGTTACAAGCATCAAACGACTTGTCAAAAAAAGTAAAAATCAGTGGGATGATGTATTGATCTCAAGAAGGGTTTTTCACAGGTTCTCTCATCTGGCTCCGGCATTGATTGTATATTTCGCCGTCAACATCCTTCTGGTTGATTTTCCCGGACTCAGTTCGATCATAAAGAGTGGTCTTTATATTTATGTAGTACTGATTGTTTTACTTACACTTGATGCCTTGCTGAGTGCTTTCCATGACATCTATCAAACCCTGCCTATTTCTCAGGATCGGCCTATCAAAGGGTATATTCAGGTAACAAAGATCATCATCCATTCCGTTGGAGGTATCCTCATTTTATCCGAACTTCTGGGAAAGAGCCCCACAGGTTTACTGGCAAGTCTGGGTGCACTGGCTGCAGTTCTGGTGCTGGTATTCCGCGATACCATCCTGGGATTTGTTTCAAGCATACAGTTATCTGCCAATCAGATGGTAAAACCGGGTGATTGGATAACCATGCCCAGCAAAAATGCCGATGGTACCGTCATTGACATTACCGTAAATACGGTGAAAGTAAGGAACTGGGATAAAACCATATCCACCATTCCTACCTATGCCTTGATCAGTGAATCGTTTCAGAACTGGAAGGGGATGCAGGAAAGTCAAGGCAGGAGAATAGCACGCTCTATATATATTGACATCAAGAGCATCTCCTTTTGTAACGAAGAGATGCTGGAACGATTCAAAAAATTCAAGCTCATAAGGGATTATATCATTACCAAACAGGAAGAAATTGATGAATTCAACAGTGCCCAAGAAATAACCTGGGAAGACACGGTAACAAGAAGAAGGCTGACCAATGTGGGGGTTTTTCGGAAATATGTACAGACCTATCTGGAAAAACACCCGAAGATCCATCCCGATGAAGCCCCTTACATAATAATGGTCCGGCATTTACAACCTACGGAAATGGGCCTGCCCATTCAAATTTATTGCTTCAGCAAAGAGATTCAATGGAAATATTATGAAATGGTTCAGGCTGACATTTTCGACCACATTCTGGCGGTAATTTCCGAATTTGAACTGCGGGTTTTTCAAAGTCCTTCAAGCGATGATTTCCGTGCCTTGACAGGACGGAATCAGAAGTATGAAGCTTAACAAGAAATCCCCTACCTTACTAAGAAACCCGGGACCCGGGACCCGAAACCAAAGCCTTCAACCTGTTGAGATATGCCTTTGGCGGACCACCTCGTACATGATGATACCGGCAGCCACCGAAACATTCAGTGATTCTATTTCACCTGCAAGAGGTATCCGCACAGCCTTATCGAGTTTATCCAATAATTTACCGGAAATGCCTTTATCTTCAGAACCCATAACCAAAGCTGAAGGTATGGTGAAGTCCGCATCATAATAACTTTGCTCCGCTTTTTCAGTAAGAGCTACCATCTGAATGCCACTCTGATACAGATAATCCAAAGTGGAAATCATATCCTGAGTCCGGCATACCGGAACTTTATACAAAGCTCCTGCTGAAGTTTTTACTGCATCCTCGCTGATCCTTGCAAAATGTTTCTGTGAGATCACAATGGCATCCACTCCAGCACCTTCTGCAGTGCGGACTATGGCTCCAAAATTCCTTACATC
>JBNJFN010000361.1:1789-3833 GCA_051746885.1 Bacteroidota bacterium
CTTCGTACTCAGAATACAGATCATGGTTCTCCACTTTTTCAGGAAAGGCCAAAGTCTTTTCCATCTCCTCCATCTTATGCTCCAGTTCACCAATTCTTTTCTCGCACTGAGCTATCTCTTTTTCAACTTTTCTTATTTTCCTGTTTTGTTCCTTTCTTCTTTCATAATCCACCCTGTTTTGAGGCTTTCCTCCTGAATTTACAGTATTTTTAGTTACTTGAGAAGGCGAATTCAGGTCATCCAACTCATCCAGTTTCCTCTTCTCCAGGAAATCATATATTCCACCGATATGCTCCTTCATCTTTCGGTTTCTAAATTCATAAACCTTAGATGCCAACCCATCCAGAAAATCACGATCATGGGAGACAATCAAAAGTGTGCCGCCAAAATCATTCAAAGCCTGTTTCAATATTTCTTTCGACTGCATGTCCAGATGATTGGTGGGCTCGTCAAGGATCAGCATATTGTAAGGATGTAACAGCAATTTAGCAAGGGCCAGCCTTGATCTTTCCCCGCCGGACAGAACACGCACTTTTTTATCCACAGCTTCGCCCTCAAACAGAAAAGCCCCCAGGATGGCCCGTACTTTTTTCCGGACTTCACCCTCTGCAATATTGTCAAGTGTTTGGAATACTGTCAAATCTTCGTCAAGAAGCTCATCCTGATTCTGGGCATAATATCCGATATCCACATTATACCCAATACTAACATTTCCCTGATAATCGGTTTGTCCCAAAAGAACTTTGGCCATTGTAGTTTTGCCTTCACCGTTTCTTCCGACAAAAGCAACACGTTCTC
The DNA here is from genome assembly GCA_051746885.1 of Bacteroidota bacterium. GTDB lineage: Bacteria > Bacteroidota > Bacteroidia > Bacteroidales > UBA12077 > JAGXLC01. The sequence goes on from JBNJFN010000361.1 coordinate 2,588, forward strand.
CTCTTTCAATCAAAAAATCCACATCATCCAAAACCAGGTTATCACCGTAATATTTCACGATGTTTTCGGCTTTCAGAACTTCCCTGCCCGAGCGGGGCGGATCAGGAAACCGGATGTGCATCTGCTTATTGTCCTCCTCATCTATCTGAATATCCTGCATCTTTTCCAGTTGCTTAATCCTCGACTGAACCAGGGAAGCTTTATTTGCCTTATATCGGAAACGTTCAATAAATTCCTCAGTCTCTTTTATCTTCTTCTGCTGATTTTTATAAGCAGCCATCTGTTGCTGCTGCAGGTTTTCTCTTTCAATTTTGTATTTAGAATAGGGAAGCTTAAAATCATACAGTTTGCCAAGAGAAAGTTCAAGTGTACGGCTTGTTACATTGTCCAGGAATGCACGATCGTGGGATATGAGCATCACAGCTCCCAGAAAATTGAACAGATAATTTTCGAACCATTGTATGGATTCAATATCCAAATGATTGGTGGGTTCATCAAGAAGAAGCACATCCGGCTCATTTAACAAAATTTTTGCCAGCTCTACCCGCATTTTCCATCCTCCACTGAAAACTGACAAAGGCTGATTCAAATCCTCCCTGTTAAAACCAAGCCCCGTTAATGTCCGTTCTATGTTTGATTCAACTCTATCCCCGCCCAATAAATGGTATTTCTCAGTTTTGGCTTTTAAATCATCCAATATGCGGCTATATTCATCGGAATGGTAATCCTCCCTCTCTGTTATTGACTGATTTAACTTCTGAATATCTGCATCTAACCCGGAAATTTGCTGCAGGGAATTGAAAACGGATAAATATACCGTCTGCTCCTCTTCATGTAACATATGTTGGGGTAGATATCCGATTTTTATATCAGAAGAAATATTCACGTTTCCCCCGGTAGGTGCTATATCTCTATGGATAATCTTAAGGAGGGTACTTTTACCTGAACCATTATTACCTACCAGACCCACCTTCTCCCTTTGCCGTAACATAAAAGATGCATCACCGAACAACAGCTTTCCGTCATATTCCACGCGCACATTCTCTAGTGAAATCATAACCCAATCATTTTAATGCATTTTTCACAACTCACAATTTTAATTAAAACCAGCGATCAAACAGTATCACCCAATACAATCCATCTTAATGACCCATCAGTAATAAACTTTCAAAGATAGAAAAACTTACCTGTTTTCTTTATAGAAGCTGAAGGCTTAATAATCAACCAGCTAATTTCAAATCCATTA
>JBNJFN010000362.1:0-3807 GCA_051746885.1 Bacteroidota bacterium
TGCATCCGGTCCATGTTCATTTTATCCAGCATGGTCAATAACCACATGCCTTCATCGGCTTTCGTTGAAAAACTAATAGTTAGCAAGAAACCTATCAGTACACTCGTTATTTTCTTTGTCATTTTCCTATGATTTAAAATTATACAATATGTGTTTATTCCCAACTTCAGTGGGATTATAAAAATTTACGAATTTAATCATTTATAATTTAAATAAAAAAGGTTTAGGTTTGCAGACAAATGGAACAAGGATGAAACAAGACAAACCTGATATTCGACAGATGACAGAAGAAGCCCTGAGCTCATTTTTTAAAGAGCAAGGAGAAAAAGCTTTCCGTGGAAGACAGGTTTATGAGTGGCTTTGGAAAAAAGGATGTACCTCATTTGAGGAGATGAGCAATTTGTCAAAAGAAACCAGAAAGTTTCTCAGCGAAAATTTTTCCATTCCACAACTGACTGTCCACTCACTGCAAACAAGTCAGGACGGGACGGTCAAATTTGCATTTGAAACGCATGACGGCCATCTGACGGAAAGTGTATTGATACCCAGCAAATCGAGAATTACAGCATGTGTTTCCTCTCAGGTAGGCTGTAAATTAAATTGTACTTTTTGTGCCACCGGAAAAATTCCCTTCAAAAGGAATCTTACCCAAGCTGAAATTTTCGACCAGATCATGATGGTAAAAAACAAAGCCGGTGAACTATACAATCATTCGCTCAGCAATATTGTCTACATGGGTATGGGTGAGCCTTTGCTCAATTACGGAGAAGTAAAAGCATCCATTCAGTTAATTGCTTCTGAAAAAAGCCTTGGATTCTCTTCCCGGCGGGTAACGCTCTCAACCATTGGTATCCCGGAAAAGATCAAAAAGCTGGCCGATGATCAGATCAAATTCAACCTGGCCGTATCCCTGCATTCTGCTCTGGATAAAACCAGAACCCGGCTCGTTCCCATTAATAAACAATACAACCTGGAATCTCTGAAAGAGGCACTGGAATATTTCAACAAGAATACCGGAAAACGAATTACATTTGAATACTTAATGCTCAATGGCCTCAATGATAGCATGGCAGAAGCCAAAGCGCTTGCGGAATATTGCAAAAATTTCCCGGTAAAAATCAACCTGATTGAATATAATGCCATTGGCGATCCGGCTTTCCAAAAGCCCGATTCACAGAAGTTCAATGAATTCAAAGCATTTCTTGAAAGTAAAAACCTTGTGGTTAATGTCAGAAAAAGCAGGGGGGAAGACATCGATGCTGCTTGCGGACAATTATCCGGGAAAAGGTAAGTAATAAAAAAATTAATCCTCTTCCGGTTCCTCAAAACTATAGGCTATACCTTCCATATAATAAGTGGGTACTTCACCAAAGCCACCACTCTGCTCGGTTTTGGTCACCAAAACCATAATTCCTCCCTGGTTGGCAGCCCGTTTTTTCATTCGGATCTTGGCAGTTCGTTCGGCAGATTCAGTGGTTCTGTTTTGGGATGAGGATTGACCGGTTACTTTACCGATCTTGTACATATCTTTTACTTCCTGCTTCTTTTCCGTAATAACAACATTCCTCCAATCTGACTCCGATATATCCTCGACCAATGGCTTATTAAACACCTCTTTTCTCCCATCATCAAAAATAATCTTCTGGATGTCTTCTGTTTTCATACTCTTGACCTCATCACTTTCCGGTTCTTTGTATTTCACTTTCGAATAAAATATTCCCCTTACCTGGACGAGCTTTTTGGTCTGACCCAGCATATAAATGGTATCCAGACTCACCTCTTCCTGCGAAATGGATGGAATAACAAACATCATTCCAACAATGAAGAAAGCTAATGTTCTTAACATGGCCTATGGAGCTTTAATTGGTTAAATTTCCATAAAGTTACAAATTTATTCAATATTATTTGAGGATGTATAAGAATACTTCATAAAAAGCATATTAATTTTGAAGACTTTTTTTTAATCACGACAAGCCATGCAAAAACAAATTAATTATTACAGAGAATTACAAGTTAAATATTCGGGGGAATATCGTAAACTTAAAAAAAAGCTAAATATACTTGCTTTTGCACGGGTTATAACTTTTGTTTTGGCAGCATACCTGGGATACCTATCAATAAAAATCGATCTTCTTCTTGGATTGGGGGTTATAGCTGTCCTCTTCGGTATTTTTATCTATCTTGTTATACATTATTTAAAGAAAAAAGATGTTTTACAGATTGTAAAAAACCTGATAGGGATCAATTCAGGAGAAATAGAAGCCATAAGAGGAAACATCAGTAATTTTTCGGGCGGAGAAGAATTTAAAGACCCCACTCATAATTATACCAATGATCTGGAAATATTTGGGGACTCTAGCCTTTTCCAGTATATAAACAGGACCTGTACCTATGCAGGCAAAAATAAACTGGCAAACTGGCTGCGTATCCCGCTGAACTCCAAAGATAAGATCAACCGCAGGCAGTCCGCTGTTGAAGAGTTATCGCAATTGTTGGACTGGAGACAAAAGTTTTCAGCCATCGGGAAAAAGCTGAATATTGATCAGTATAACGACACCCACCTCATTGTCTGGAGCAAAGAGCAGCCATGGCTCAGCAATAACCTCACCTATCAGATACTAAGATGGGCATTGCCAATACTTACCTTTCTCCTGCTTGGCTTCACTATATACGGAATGGTTCCCCTCGGCTATTTCATCCTTCTTTTACTTGTAAATTTTCTGGTCATTCGCAACATATCCTCAAAGATCAACGCTCAATATCAAAAAATCACCAATCAGCTTCCGGCCCTGAAAAATTACATGCAACTGCTTCAGCACATAGAAAAGCAGGACTTTTCCTCTTCCGAACTAATAGCTTTGCAAAAAAGCCTTTTTGTAGACAAACATACCTCAAGCCGCATCATTAGAAAATTATTCCGGATTTCCGATGCCCTGGACAACCGCAACAACCTCCTTGCTGACATCATCCTCAAACTTCTGTTTCTATGGGATATTCACCAGGTAATCCGGTTAGAAAAATGGCACAGCCATTATGCCGGATATATCGAAAACTGGATTGAAACCATCGGAAATTTTGACGGGCTGATTAGTTTGGCCAACTTTTCATACAACCACCAATCCTATACGCTTCCCAAAATAAGTGACCACAAAGTGCTGGAGACAGAAGATATGGGCCATCCACTCATCCCGGAGAACAAACGGGTCAATAACAATTTTAGCATCTCCAAAAACGGAGATACTTTCATTATCACAGGAGCCAACATGGCCGGGAAAAGCACGTTTCTCAGAACCATAGGGGTCAACCTTGTACTCGGTATGATCGGGGCACCGGTTTGTGCCAGTCATATAGAATTTAAAATCACCAATCTCTTTACCAGCATGAACATCACCGATTCCCTTTCAAAAAATGAAAGCTATTTCTATGCTGAAATAAAGAGACTCAAGCAACTGATAGACCAGGCGGTTAAAAAGGAAAACCTCATGGTTTTACTGGATGAAATACTTACCGGTACCAATACCCGGGATAAGGAAAAAGCCTCTAAAGCGTTCCTGGAAAGGCTGATCACTATGCAGATAACAAGCATCATTGCCACCCATGATCTCTCCTTAACAACCCTGGAAGAAAAGCATCCCCGCCGGATTCACAATAAAAGCTTTGAAGTAGTGTTGATGAAAGGAGAAATGAAATATGACTATAAGCTGAGGGACGGAATTGCTCAAAACATGAATGCACTTGAACTTTTAAAGAAGATGAAGCTTATCTGAGATCTTATCTGCACAATTTTGCTCACATCTTTCGGGTTAG
>JBNJFN010000363.1:0-1802 GCA_051746885.1 Bacteroidota bacterium
GAAGCACGACTTGTCAACGACAACCTTGGAGTCTACGAGAACGATGGCATTGTGCAATACATTGTCAATGGTGCTCCGATCTATTCCCACGCCAAAGATGATATAAACGCCTTTAGGTTTATTACCAGCAACTTTATTCACCAGGGTACCTGCCGGAAGGTTGATATCCAGAACTTTTTCGGAGTCAGCGAGGACAGTGTGTACCGTTATTATAAGAAGTTTCTGGATAAAGGTGAACAGGGTTTCTTTGGTGACGATGCCCGTCATGGCACGGCCCATAAGATAACAGGAGCTCGTCGTGTTCGTATACAACAGAAGCTTGACACAGGACAGAGCGTTAATAGTATCGCCAAGGAAGAAGGCGTTCGGGAATCTGCTATCCGTTATGCAGTTAAGAAGGGGTATCTAAAAAAAAAATGATGTAGCGTCCTTTCAGGATGAAGAAGGCACCCCCGGTGAACGAGACTATGCAGACCGCTCAGCACCAATGGGAGAGGCCACCACCCGGTTTGTAGAACGCACTTTATGTCCTCTTGGCAAAGGTTCACATGCTACTCCGGAGTTTGAAGAGAATAAGTCTTTATGTGGAGCGGGTATCTTGTTCATGCTACCATCACTTTTGACACAAGGTTTACTGAAAGCCAAAGAAGTCTTTCGTCTTCCTGCATCCCATTATTACGGACTGGAATCTGTAGTTCTGACCTTAGCATTTATGGCCCTGGCAAGGATAAAGAACCCGGAACAATTAAAACAATGTAAACCGGGCGAGATTGGCCGTCTTATCGGCCTGGACAGGATTCCTGAGGTGAGATGTCTGCGGGAGAAAATCAAATTCATTAGCGACCAAGAACGATCGATACACTTCAACAACATTTTAATCGACCAGTGGTATCGTGATGATAACCGTGATGATACAGGTTTTCTGTATATAGACGGTCATGTGAGGATATATTATGGTTACAAGGCCTACTTACCTTCAAAGTTTATCTCACGACAGAAGTTGTGTTTGAGTGCCACCTCAGAGTTCTGGGTAAACGATGCCATTGGCATGCCGGTAATGATGGTCATGGGGGAGCTATCCGAGAAACTGCAAACGGTAATAGAACACCAGATCATCCTGCGGTTAATAGAAGCAAACCTGATATCGGCAGACATCGTAGATCAACAGGAACCCCAATGCACCCTTGTTTTTGACCGGGAAGCCTATGAACCTGCCTTCTTTCAGCGCTTGTGGGAAAGGTACCGGATCGCCATTATCACCTATCGCAAAAACGTAAGAGATAAGTGGAATGAAGAGCACTTTGAAAGCATTGATGTTCAGGTATTAAATCATACCATTAACATGGATTTGTGCGAGCAGGAGACAGAGCTGGGTGGATACCGGATGAGGGAGATCCGGCGCTTAGGTGCCAGCGGGCATCAGACGGCCATCATTACAACCCATCCTCATCTTCAGACCAAGCAAGTGGCTGGAAGAATGTTTGCCCGGTGGAGCCAGGAAAATTTCTTTCGATACCTCATACAGGATTACGACTTTGATAAAATGATCTCTTTCGGTGTGGAGACTATTGACATGGAAAAGACGGTGGTAAATCCCCAATACAGGAAGGCTACCTACCAGCTAAAGAAGCTCAGGGAGAGAAAACAACGTATCGAATCAAAATTCTACCCATTGGTCGAGCAGGCTATTGACAGTGAACTTGAAATACTACCTCGAATAACCGATAAACAGATGCAATACAAACAATTGCTGGACCAGTACAACCAGGAAGAAGGCTTATTGGTTACGGAGAGAAAAAAGA
>JBNJFN010000363.1:1902-3766 GCA_051746885.1 Bacteroidota bacterium
AGAAAAAAGAATGGTCGTCAAACAGATCATACAGGCAAATGCCGATGTGATACCTGATTACAACAAAAATACCCTTACTATCATACTCTATTCATTATCCGCAAATCGATATAATCAGGCAGTTGCTGAACTGGCAGACTTATTGAACCAAACAGAAACTGCTTTTCCAGGTACAGAATTAAAAATGATTTTCAAAATATCCGCTAACTTACACTGCGACAAGTAAGGAGTTCTGAGGCTCAAAACCAGAAAGATTTGTTAATGTTGATATGTATGCTCTAATATAAGGGAACAATAATGCAGGTGCATTAACAAAAAATAAGTTGTTTAGGTTATCAAGGGCGATTTTATTTTCAAAATTGTAATTAGCCACCGCTTCGATTTCAATATTAAATGTTTTGTTTTCGTTTTCGATTTTAACTCCAAGTTGCAATCGAAATGATGAATCTTCTTTATTAATTATTCCTTTTGGTGCAAAGCCCAGTGAAATTTTCTTTGAAGATTCTCCTTCTTTTCGTTCAATTAATGAACGGATGATGTTAAAGTCTTTAAATTGAAATTTTGATTCTTCCATATCTAATTTCTTATGCAGCTATTGCATAATTATCTTCCCCACAAGGTTTAACAACCGTCTCATTATAACCTTCAGTTACATAAAATTCTATTGTTGGTTGTGTCCAGTGGTAAGTAAGTTTATTATATCCAAAAATAAAATTTGGTTCTTTTATTTCGGTCAATGAACCTTCACTAATAAAAACAATGTTTTCATTGGGGAATTGATTCTCAAATTTTTCTTCTAATATCGCTTCTTCTCTTAAATAATCTTCATCATTTGAAAAGAAAGCAGATGGTATGACTTCGACTAAATGACTTTGTGTATTCTCTCTATATTCGTACCTAATTTGAATTTCTTCGAATTTAAGCGCAAGTTGTTCTAATTTTATGGTTAAAAATTCAATTGCTTTCATGATTTGAAATTTTTTATTAAATAGGTTCGGATTTTTTTTGCTTTTCTTAGCGCTTCACCACCTTTATCCAAACTTACTTCAATATTTTCATAGTCCGATTCTAATCTAAACTGTTTTAAGTCCTTAATTGTTCGCTTAAAGCCTCTACTTTCTTCTAAAGTTACAAAATTAGTCAATTCATTATAAATAATATTCATAACGCTGGATTTAATGTCGTTCATCTGATGTTAAATGCCATAAGTGCATCACCCCGGCGTTGATACAAAATGCCGTTTTTTATGACAGGGTGCGAAAAATGTTCCTTGGTTCCTTTTGTAATTTTAAAGGAGCTTCGTTTTTCCAGCTTGCCGTTTTTGCAACTTAACAAAGCAAGTTCGCCGCCCCAGTTGTAGTAATACAACATGTTTTCAGCAGCAATAACCGCACCTGTCCCGGCTTTCAGCGAATCAACAATTTCCCCTGTTTCAGCATGGAAACTTTTCAGATTTTTTTTACGTGTGCCACAACCGTAGATGTAATCGCCCAGTTTTACGAATCCGCCCATGTAAGTGTCCAAATCGGGGGTGCGCCAAACTTCGGTTATTTGAGAGCCATCATCAGATAGCTGAAGTTTTACCCCGCGGTTGCCGTCGCCGGCAGCATAGTAAATAAATCCATCTTCAAAAATTACATTGTTGCTGTGGGTGTCGCCAACACCAGGCTCACGTTTATCAATGGGCGTGTTGTCCTGCAGCTGTGTCCAAAGCAGTTCTCCGGTTTTAGCATCGATTCCCAACAAATGATAAGCTGAAAATGTGACAAAAATTTTTCGATCAGGAAGTTCAATAATATTTCCGGGGTTGTAACCCATTCGTTCGCCCATTCCTTTGCAGCTCCATATTACATCGCCTGTGTAG
>JBNJFN010000364.1:0-3744 GCA_051746885.1 Bacteroidota bacterium
GTAAAGCCCGGAGACATACTCCAGGTATTCCTTTATAAACATCTGCGTATACAATGGATTGTGCTCAGGAAGGTAACCTATATCCTTTCTGATCTCCAGAGTCTGCTCCAATGCATTCCTTCCGTTGATCCAGGCTTCTCCTGAATTCGGCATCATATAGCCTGTCAATATTTTCATGGCTGTTGTTTTTCCGGCTCCGTTAGGCCCTATAAATCCAACAATTTCCCCGGGTTTCACTTCAAAGCTAATGTTGTCCAGCGCTTTCTGTTCTCCGTAATACTTGGTAAGTTCCTTGGCTTTTATAGACATATCTCAACTTTTTGCTTATTATTCAGATTTTTTCCAACAATCAAACATTTTGTATTCTCCGGATAAATCCTGATCCTCCGGAACCCCTTTCCGGTTTGAATTCAATAATAGAAAATGCCTGCCCAATTTACAAAAATAAATGGAATTGGATGACAACCATACTTTTTCATTCAATTTCAAAACACGGATCCATGAACAAATGAATGACTGTGATGTTATTCCGTACGATTTTGTTAATATCATATAATGTCATTAACTTAGCATTTCAATTAACTGATGATAGATTACGGCAATCAACAATATTATTTTCAAACGAAAACCTGTGATCAACTATGGCACATAAAGTACTGACCACTCACCGCATACCGATTGAGGGCCTGAAGGCACTTGAAGGAGACTTTGAGATTAAGCTCCCGGAAAACAAGCATTTTTCGCAAGAAGAACTGGCTGAAATGATCCATGAATATGATGCGCTTATTTCGGTTTTCGGATTTGAGATTGGACGGGAGCTCATTGAAAAGGGGGAGAATTTGAAGATCATTGCCAATTTCGGTGCAGGCTATAACAATATTGATTTAGAGGCCGCTAGGGAAAAAAACATTTTCGTGACCAACACACCGCAATCGGTTATAGAGCCCACAGCAGAACTGGCCTTTGCTTTGCTGTTGTCATTGGCAAGAAGGATATCCGAATTGGATCAGAGAATCAAACACAAAGAAGAGATCCGGTGGGAGGTAATGGCCAACCTTGGACACACGCTAGAGGGAAAAACACTGGGAATAATAGGCATGGGGAATATCGGAAAATCCATGGCATTGAAAGCAAAAGCCTTTGGGATGAATATTCTCTGTTACCGCAGAACTCCTCTTGATTACACCGACGAAAAAGCTTACTCAGCCTATAATGTTAAATTTGAAGAACTGCTGAGAAGATCGGAGGTTATATCGCTGCACACTCCACTAACAGAAAAAACCCATCATCTATTGGATGATAATGAATTTATGAAGATGAAACAAGGTGCCTTTGTGATCAATACAGCACGGGGCGCAGTTATCCATGAAAAAGCTTTGATCCGGTATCTCAGGAATGGTCACCTGGGTGGTGCAGGGCTGGATGTCTATGAATTCGAGCCGAAAATCAGCGAAGAGCTTCTGGGAATGTCCAATGTGGTGCTTGTACCGCATATAGGTACCGCTAACTATGAGACCCGGAAAGCCATGGCCGAAGAAGCAGCGAACAATGTAGTAAAATATTTTAAGGATGCCCGCCCGCCTAATCTGGTGAACCCGGAAATTTACCAGTAAAGAGCATTAAAGAATATGACTCAATTCGACCTGCATAAAAAACAATATTGTGAAAGCCTGACGGAATATAAACGATTAGGGACATCAGAGGTACGGGTGGGGCGCATTCCAATGGGAAATGAACATCCCATACGCCTGCAGTCGATGACCAATACCGATACCAATGATACCCCGGCTACGGTAGAACAGATCAAGCGCATGGCTGATGCAGGTGCAGATTATGCACGAATGACTACGCGAACGCTTAAAGAGGCAGAAAATCTGAATAATATCAAAAATCAACTGCTGAAGGAGGGTTACCAGATTCCGCTCGTGGCCGATGTTCATTTTAATAACAGGATAGCCGAAAAGGCGGCTGCAATTGTTGAAAAAGTACGCATCAACCCAGGCAATTATGCCATAAGGTATTCCAGAAAAGGGGATCTGAAAGAAATCCGGGAACATTTCATCCATCTGATCGATACATCTAAAACAAATAATACTGCCATACGCCTCGGGGTAAACCATGGCTCCCTGTCAAAAAGGATCATGGATCTATACGGAGATACACCACGTGGTATGGTTGAATCAGCGCTGGAATTTGTACAAATCTGTGAAGAACAAAACTTCCATAATGTGGTGATTTCTTTGAAATCAAGTAATACCCGTATCATGGTTCAGGCCAACAGGTTGATGGTTCATGAAATGCTGAAAAGAGACCGGATTTATCCACTGCACCTAGGTGTAACAGAAGCCGGAGAGGGGGAAGACGGCCGCATAAAATCAGCCGTGGGTATCGGTGCCTTGCTCGCTGATGGTCTCGGAGACACCATCCGGGTAAGCCTGACAGAAGCCCCCGAAAAGGAAATTCCGGTGGCCAAAACGCTTGCCGGTCATATACAGAGCAGAGCAACAAACATCAACCTGCCTGAAATAACGTCATTGCCCTTCAACCCCTTCGATTATACAAAAAGAAAAACCTTCCGAAACGAACTTATTGGTGGCGCAAACCCACCTGTGGTCATCGGCAGAACGAAAACCTTTGGCCCTTTGAAAGCCGATCTGATCATAGCTCATTCCCCAAATGAACCAAATGACTCAAATACACCAACTATTCTCCCCTATAATATATGGGTAAAGACAAGTCAGTCTGAAAACCATTATCCCCTTTTTGGTTCTATCTCCCATTACATAGAAAACAAAAAAATGTCCGGGCGCATTAGCTTCATCAGCACTTCTATAGATGAACTCAATCAGATAGAGCAGCTCAAAAATGAACGCAATGTAGTACTGATCCTTCAGGCCCACTCTGAAAATCCCACCTTTGAGCAGCGGCGGTTCATCATTGAATTGATGAACAGAGATATAGATTTGCCCGTAATCGTGCACAGGCGGTACAGCGAAAACCGCCTGCAAGATTTAAGGCTAAAGGCTGCTGCCGATATCGGGCTTCTTTTCCTCGACGGACTGGCTGATGGATTGTTCCTTGAAAATGAAAACAACATTCAGGAGGAAAAGCTTCTCCAGATTTCATTCGGTATTCTACAGGCCAGCCGAAGCAGAATCTACAAGACTGAATTCATCTCATGTCCCGGGTGCGGAAGAACTCAATTCAACCTGGAGAAAACTGCTGAAAAAATCCGGGAAAGAATGGGTCATCTCAAAGGATTAAAAATAGCAATAATGGGATGCATAGTGAACGGCCCGGGTGAGATGGCCGATGCAGACTATGGCTATGTTGGCTCCGGTCCGGGTAAGGTTACCCTTTATCGCAATAAAGAAGTAATCAAACGCAACGTCCCGGCAGAGAAAGCTGTGGAAGAACTGGAAAGGCTTATACAGAAGTATGGCGACTGGGAGGAAAGATAAGCGGCGAGTGGATAAGAGCTGATACGGGAAGATGGGGAAAAGTAGTGAGCAGGGAGTTATGAGTTAGATAATTTGACAGGAGTTGGAAGGAAGCAAGCAGTGGAGTAAATCTGCATGTAGCAGGGGGATATAACAGTCATTCATTGTCATTCGTGGTCATTAGGTGGTCATTTGGTTGTATTCTCAGTGATTCAGTAGCATTGCCAGAGACAAAGAGACAAATTAATCTTCACTTATATTTACTTGTGTTACTATTGGCAGGAGGGTATTATATATTTTTTTA
>JBNJFN010000365.1:0-3743 GCA_051746885.1 Bacteroidota bacterium
AAACCTCTATAGCTTCTTCCTTAACCATAGAATCATTCGACAATGTGACAATTTAACAATTTGACCATTTAACCATGTAAGGTTCAACCCACAAACACCATACTGTTGACTCACTGCTCTTAGCCTTAGTCTCAGCCTTGGCCTATATTCTTGACCGTCTCAGCTTACTTGAAAACAAAAGCAAAATCCCGGTTTTTATCATACCATGGGTTAATTTAATGAAAAAATAACCTTCCAGAATTGTTTATGAAAGAAAGAATTTATATTTTCATCGGCTAAATTCTAATTTTTTGGACAATGGAAACAGAAGAAAATCAAGATTTATCCCGTCAGGAAAAGGAAGAAAAACCAAAAAAGGGTACCTCATCACAAAAAGATACTGAAAACAACCATTCAAAAGATTCCATTAATTCCCGGGAAGCCACAAATCTCGAAAAAGCAGATGAAAAAGAGGATAACCTTTACGAGGAGATCAAGAAATACTCTAAAGAAATCAACAAAACAGTTAAGGCCCTTCTCAAACGTAAGGAGGAAATGGAGGAAGCTCAGAAGGAAAAGGAAAAGGCAGAAAAGGACCTGAAGAAAGCCGAGAAGAAGATGGAAAAACGGCGGAAAAATCTTAATAAGGCAGAACAGCATTTAGCGGAGAAAGAAAAACAATACAATGAGCTGCTTACAAAAATTGAAAATCAAAAGCAAGTGCTCAAGCAGCTTCAGGAAGCTTAAAACCAAAGCGTGTTGAATCCAAACTGGTAACCCTTGGCAAAAACAGTTGACAAACTTTTTGAAAAGTATCTGGATAAATTTGAAAAAGAATTCCTGAGGGCAATCAATACGGATGATGAGGAAGCCATCCATGATCTGAGGGTTTCTATCAAAAAGATCAGGGCATTATTCCTTTTTTTAAAGGAAGCCGGATTGGCCGATATAAAATCCGATTACAAATACCTTGGAAAATTAAAGGATGTTTTCAGAAAAGCCGGAAAACTCAGAGAATTTCACATCCACAAAAATTTACTGGAAGAGTACCGGCAACGTACCGGCGAAAATTTTCCAGCACTGGCGGAATACATAGAAAAACGGGAAAAGGAAGCAAAACAAGCCTGGCATGATTTCATGCCTGGCCTAAAGCTCAGGAAGCTATACAAAACTGCCGATCAACTGCATAAAGCAATCGATGGCATTCCTGCAAAAAAGCTGAACAGCAGGCTTTACGATTTTGTAAAAAGCAGGGTGGATGAATGCCATAGTTTTATGTTTGAACCGCATTATGAAGAGCACCTGCATCAGATACGGAAATACCTGAAGCACATCCGTTTCATCATTGGCCAGAAGATAGGCAACATCCATGAGCAGTTCGAAAGCGAGATCGATTTCAGGGATACCAAAAAAGTGGAAGACATGCTGGGCGAATGGCACGACCGGGATGAATTCCGAAAACTGCTGGACGAATTTCACAGTCAACTGGACGAGACCCGGCAAAACGAGATTTCCAAAACCTACCAGACATTTAAAGATGAAGTGGAAAAAGACATTCAGGAAGATGTTAAAAAGCTACGTCCCGAGCTTATTCATGTGTTCTCAATCATGCAAACCCTGATGGAAAAGCAAAATTAATTAAAATCAGGTATCTCCATCTTTTTTTTCGGTAACGGCTTGTATCAAAGTCCTGACATTACGGGCCAGCATGAATTTATCTATCTCCCGTAAATATTCCTGCACTTCGATCAATTTTTCAAGGTTCACATTAAATTCCAGGTTCATTTTGTACATGGTTTCATAGACTTCAACAGCCTCCTCTCCCCCATCCTTTATTGCTTTCTCAGCCAGGATCCGTGTTACATTATGATACGGGGAATGTAAAATGTTCTTGATTTTTCTTTTAATGATCCTTCTTGCTTTACAATCGGTATGTTCAAGAATAATGATGGTGCTGGTATCGTTGAGGTAGCGATAAATGCCGTTACGGAATCCATTCCATAAACCCTCGTGATAGGCTACCTTATTACCATCAACATCTTTCTTCAGGCGAAAACCAAACCCGTAGGGTATGCTTCGTCCGTTTTCCAGTTTCCCCCGCTCAAATATATCTTCAAGCGCCTCCTGCGATACCAGGGTATTGGAATAAAGCGCCTGATCCCACTTATAAAGATCAATGGCCGGGGCACAAACTCCTTTATCACCCACTACCCCATCATGTTGTGTCTCGGGTATCCAAAAATTGTACCTGAACCTTCTGTAACCTTTTAACCGGTTGTCAGAATTTTTGTTCTCGTAAGCCGAACTATGAACAAAAGAATGGTTCATTTCCAGGGGAGAAAAGATATTATCATGCACAAATTCATCAAACCGCTTTCCGGAAACCCGCTCTACAATAAGGGCAAGAATCATATATCCCGTGTTGCTGTATTGAAAGCGAGTTCCGGGTTCAAAGCTCAGGTATTGCTTATGCTTTGCCAGCAGATCTATCACCTCATCGTTATAGGGTTTTCGGTCATCCTCCTTATATCTTTCAATCAAATATAAGTAATTAGACAGGCCCGAAGTATGATTCAACAAATACCTTATGGTAATGCTGTCGTAATAACGATGGTTATCCCCTTTAAATTCGGGTATATATTGAACCATTTTGTCATCATAATCAATACTGTCTCTTTCCTTGAGCTGAATTACTGCCATAGCGGTAAACTGCTTGCTAAGAGAAGCCAACTGATAAACCGAGTTGAGCTTTAAAGTATCTTTTGTATCAAGATCAGCATAACCGATAAAATCATTGAATATAACCTTTCCGTTCCTGGCCACCAAAATGTTTCCATTAAAGTTGTAGTGTTGATGGCTATGACGCAAGACTTCTTTGAACTGTCTGATCTTATCTGCCAAAAAAATCCGGGAAATATGATTCTGCTGCCGGCTCGTAAGTTCTTCCTCAGGCATATGAAAAGTACAGGAAGCCAATGTTGTCAGAACAACCGTTCCCACAATGAGAAGAACACGGGCAATCCCTTTCTTGATATGCAATTCAGTGAAATTCATTTCGGCTGCGAAGATAAATCAAATTTTCCATGGGATAATACCCACAATAAATTCCGGATCAATACGTATTAAATTAGCAAAAAGCTATTTTGGAAAGAAAATTTTATTATTTAGAATGATTCAATATAATAATACTAATTTTACCAAACAGTTTAAATTATTATTTTTACATCTTCTAAATTGATCTATTAAGGACTAAAAAACAGGCGTATTATGAAAAGAAGAGACTTTTTAAAGAAGAGTATAGGCGCAGGAGTTTTTGCCGGATCGATGGCATCATTGGGATCGGGCAGAATTTTCGCAAACACAGTAAACAATAATTCTCTCCCATACGATCTGATCGCTATTAGAGAGGGAACCCCTGAAAAAATGTTCGACCGGGCAATCAAAGCAATGGGTGGTATGGAGAACTTTGTGAAACCCGGCCAGAGAGTTGTAGTAAAGCCCAATATAGGATGGGATGTACCTCCTGAAAGAGGTGGCAACACGAATCCCGCCCTGGTAAAGCGAATCGTTGAACATTGTTTTGAAGCCGGGGCAGATAGCGTTCATGTATTTGATCATCCTGTTGATGAATGGAGGAAAACCTATGATACCAGTGGTATTGAAAAAGCCGCCAAGGATGCAGGTGCAAAGGTTGCTCCCGCTAATACAGAAGGCTATTATCAGGAAGTAGAGATTCCCGAGGGGAAGACATTAAAAAAAGCCAA
>JBNJFN010000366.1:0-3729 GCA_051746885.1 Bacteroidota bacterium
AAACCCAACAATCCACCCACCAAAAAGACTATTCCTGCAACGAACAGGAATAAGCGGTTCTTCCGTATGGTGGCTTCCCATATCTGTCCGGCCATATCGACCTCATCAAACGGGTTGAGCAAAACGTTCCACTGGCTGTGATCCAATGCTCCGGATAATACCCATAAGCCCAAACCAATGATTATAGCTACAACTGCAGCACTGTTTCCGTTTTTCATCAGGGTTGCTATTAGGAACCCCAGGCTGCCCAGGGCAAATACCGGAAAAATCACATAATAGATCATGGTGGCCACCGGAAAACTGACCAATGCGAAATAGCACATTAGTGCCAGGATTGCCAGAATAGCCCAGCATACAATAAAGGCTATCAGAAGGCGTACCAGCCATACTTTATACCGGTAATTGGGAATGCCAAACAGGATCTCAATGGTACGTTTGTCAATATCCGTCTGAAGCGCATAAACGGTTGGAAAGAATACGATGATGATGCCTTCAAACATCAGCAATGAATACACCGACTGAGCAGAAAATGGGTCGTTGTCGAACAGGTTGAGGGTCACAATAAAAACAAAGATGGCAAATGCCCCCAACAGGAAAAATGGAAATTTATCGCCGAATATGATCTTCAGGTTGTGCCGGGTAATCTGCACCGGATTGATGAGCGATTTTTTTATCAGGTTTGCCATATTGTTTTAAAGTTTTCGTTTGTTATTAAAATGTTGGATTGACATTGTCTTTTCCCCCGAAGTTCAGCAGCCAAATATAAGCGTCTTCAAGGACAGCGGTGACGTTTTTGGCATTTTCGTGCGGTTTGTCCGGATTCACTACCCGCACACGGATATTCTCTCCTTTGCGCATATGATGAACCACTTTTAAATGTTCCGCAATACTTTCAAATTCTTCTGACGGAACATCAAACTGCCATACCCTGTTCTTGGCTAGTGTAGCCATCTCCGCGGGTTTTCCGTAATATTTAAGGGATCCTTTGCTTAGCACTGCCAAAAGGTTGCATGAACTGGCAATATCTTCGATAATATGAGTTGAGAAGATCACTACCCGATCACTGCTCAGCTCTACCAAAAGGTTTCGGAACCGGATACGCTCGCGGGGGTCCAGGCCGGCAGTAGGTTCATCCACTACCAGAATACGGGGCAAGTTCAGCAATACCTGGGCAATACCTATGCGTTGCTTCATTCCACCTGAGAAAGATCCGATCTTTTTATCGGCATTTTGTGACATATGAACCGATTTCAATACATAGTCAATACGGTTTTTCCGGGTCACCGGGTCATTTATTCCCTTTAGAATGG
This sequence comes from Bacteroidota bacterium, assembly GCA_051746885.1. Taxonomy (GTDB): domain Bacteria; phylum Bacteroidota; class Bacteroidia; order Bacteroidales; family UBA12077; genus JAGXLC01. The sequence goes on from JBNJFN010000366.1 coordinate 1,311, forward strand.
CCTGATAATCCAGGTAATCCCTTGCACTCATATTTTCATACATACCGAATTCCTGAGGCAGATATCCGATTAAACCCTGCAGTTCTTCCCGTTTTTCAAGGGTGTCAATGCCATTAATGGTGATCTTTCCATAGCTTTGCTCCAACACACCACATATAATTCGCATAAGTGTTGTTTTACCTGCTCCATTGGGACCAAGCAGCCCAAACATACCATGTCCGATATCCATTGAAACGCTTTTCAGCGCTTTGAAAGGCTTTCGTTCCCGACCGATCATCGGTACGGCACGTACCAGGTTTATCCATAGTTTTTTCAGACCGGCAAGGCGCCCTTTGATACGGGCCGTGTTAACCTGATTTTCTTTGAGATACTGTGATGTAAGATAAATGCCCAGAAGGAAATAGGTGAGTACTCCCCAGACAACTGTAGCTCCTGTATTCATGAATTTTAGCTGGTATATCGCAAGAATAACAAGTGGGAAGAATCGAAGTATAAACCACTGAATACGGAAAAGCCAACTTTTGGCGCGGGTTGCAGAAAATAGATTTATAAGGTTCTCGGTCACGAATATCAAATAAAACCATAATGCCATGGATAAAATATACATCCAGAATCCGCCCGACTGATAGAACCAGGCGAACCATCCCAGGAAACCGAGAAGGGGCATCTGCCATATCAGTTCCTGACGTGAATCCTGTTTCTCTTCTCCCATACCAAGTAGTTTGCTCAGATGTTTGTTTCCCAGCCATTCACGCAGGGGCCTTGAGGGGCGCTCATAGATCTTTACCAGGTTTCTTACACGGATAAGGATGCGACTGTCCTTGTCGATCACATCAGCAGATGCTTTACGCAGGCTTTCGGTAAAGAACCAGGTGGTTGCAGGCACTACAGTCAGTACGGCAGCCACACCAACCATTTGCCACAGCAGGGTATCCGCCTCAATAATGGCCAAAGCCATACCTGCGGGCAGAAGCACCCAGTTGATGATCTTGATATGAAGCGGAAGAGAGGCAAACCATTTCAAGGTGGTTTCCATCCCATAGTAGGCTGTTGGTATGATTACCAGGGTAAATAGTGTGGAAAACAGCAGTCCTCCGATCACTGTAATGGCAAAGGGTGCTCCGATACTACCCACATATTCACCCTGACCCAGAGCCAGAGGCAACATGCCTACCACAGTGGTGATCACAGTGATAAGTATCGGGCGCACACGAAGTAATCCCGCACCAATTACGGCTCGTGCAATCCTGGTTCCTTTGGATCGCATGTTTTGCACAAAATCGATCAGTATGATTCCATTGTTGACCACTACTCCAAGGAGAATGAGAAATCCGATGAGGGTGTTGGCACTAAGCAGGGAATTCCCCGTTAAAATAAGACCCATAAGCGACCCGATGGCTGCCAGGGGTATTGAGAACAACAGGACAAACGGGGTGGAAAAGCTCTCAAATACGGAGGCAAGGATCATATAGATCAGGATGAAGGCAGCAAGAATAAGCATTTTGAATTCACCGTACTGGTCTTGCTCATGCTGCACTTCAACAGCTACTCCCGGCGGAACATATAAACCGGAAATCAATTCATCTACTTCGGCTCGTGCATTCTCCAGCAGCTCATTGTCTTCATTGATTTCGGAGGAAAAGCGGTAATTTATAGAAATGCTTTTCTCCCGGTTTTGCCGGTGAATGGAGGCAACTCCTTCAGTATAACGCATGGAGCTGAAATCCTTCAGATGGTGAGAAGAAGCAACACTGTCATTGTTGGTATCTATAAGCAAATTTCGGAGATCCTCCATGCCTTTTTGATTCTCTTGATTTTCTTCAGCCAGATTACTGCGTAGGGTAATATCGTATTCTTCATCACCCTGTTTGAAGGTCATTCCACTTTCGAGTTCCCGGGAGAATGCGTTCATTTCCTGTTGTACATTTGAATAATCTATATTCAAAGACTCCATCAGGCGTTGATCAAAAAGTGTTCTAATTTCAGGCTGTTCCCGGGATATCTGCAATCGGGCTGAGGTTACATTATCCGATTCTTCTGAAAGAATATATTCTACATTTTCCCCAACCAAAACCATATCTTCATAATTGGAACCTTTGATGAGCACTTCTTCTGTTTGTTGGCCTACGCCCATGAAACTCAGAAAGTCCGAGGAGCCTCCTCCAATATTAAAATCTCCGCCATCGGACGAGGCCATGTCCGTGATACTGACATGTACGTTATTGTATACATTCAGTCTATCCAGCATATCATCTTTTATCTGAGCAACAGTCCGGTCGTTTACGTCTGTAAAATTTTCCTTTAGCTGGATAATCAGGGAGGCCTCTTCATCTTCTATATTGCTTACTACTTCGTCAATCTCCCGGATATTTCCTATATCTTCTTCCATCTTACCTACCAGTTCATCGGAGGTTTTCAG
>JBNJFN010000367.1:0-3713 GCA_051746885.1 Bacteroidota bacterium
ATCAGCAGACCGAAGTGCATGGTATCAATACCGAACTGACTCAGTAAGGGCAAAAAGATCGGGGTAAAAATTAAAACGGCAGGCGAGAGATCCATAAATACACCTACCATAAGAAGTAGCACATTAATTATAAGAAGAATAACGAATTTATTTTCACTCAGGGCCAGTAGTCCTTCAGAAACCTGCTGGGGAATATCCTGATACGACATCACCCATGAAAGGCCAATGGAAGTTCCTATCAATAAAAGAACAATCGTTGAGGTGATCATTGACCGGAGCAAAATGTTGGGAAGATCTTTGACACTGATTTGTCGATAGATGAAGGAAAGCGCAAGAGCATAGACTACTGCAATGCCGGCTGCTTCCGTGGCTGTAAATAATCCAGCTATAATACCCCCGATCACAACGATGATCATTCCCAGACTAGGTATGGCATCAAGAAACTTAAGCACTCCGTATCGAAAGCTTACTTTTTCAGCCCGTGGATAATTGCGCCGATAGGCAATGGTGGCTGCCACCGCTGCCAAAGCCAATCCTGTGAGTATTCCCGGTACATAACCTGCGATAAAAAGGGCTCCGATAGAAAGCCCCCCTGCGGCTAAAGAGTATACGATCAATACATTACTTGGGGGGATGCTGAGTCCGGTAGTGGCTGATGTTACGTTTACTGCGGTGCTGTATCCTTTGTCGTAACCTTCCTTTATCATTCTGGGGGTCATAAAACTTCCTATTGCTGAGGCTGAGGCGGCTGCCGAACCCGATATGGCACCGAACAACATGTTTGAGAGAATGTTTACAAAAGCCAGCCCTCCGGGCAATCTTCCCACAATTGCCTTGGCAAGATCGATAAGTTTCATGGCTATTCCCCCTTTGTTCATCAATTGGCCCGCCAGTACAAAAAACGGAATGGCCAGAAGAGTAAAGCTGTCTAGCCCCGTGGCAACTTGCTGGGCCACCGTTGTGAAAGCCGGGAGGGGATAAATGCTTACAATCAATGTTAACGTTGCTGATAACCCTATGCTGTAGGCTATAGGTACTCCAAGAGCAAGAAATATAACAAAACTAACAACTAAAACTATAATTCCTAAAATTTCCATATTTCCGTTTTTTTATTCTGATGTCATTGTTTGTTCTTTCAAATCCTGTGGCAGCCCATATATTATTTCATGAACTGCATAAAATATAATGAGCAGGCCGCTTAAAGGCAGAGCCAGATATACAATGCCCATTGGAACTTGCAGTGTTGAGGATACCTGTGTCATTTTAAAAGCTATATACATTAATCTGGCACCACCAATGACAAAGACAAAGAGTGCAAAAAGGATTATAAGAATATTAATAAATATATCCAATTTTCTTCTCTTAGCAGGATTCCGTTTTTGGAGCTTCTGAGGAAGCAGACCAATGGCTACATGTTCCTTTTTCCCTGAAGTATAAGCACCCCCCAGGAGCCCAACCCAGATGAGCAAATATCTGGCCAGCTCCACGGAAAAAGAACTCGGAGCATTCAGCAGATACCTGGAAATCACATTCCAAACAACATCCAAGACCAAAACAGCCATAACTACGACTATTATAAATTCTAAGATTCTGTCTATTGTATCTCGTATTTTCATATCACATTATTTTTTATTATGAGATCACTTAATTATTGTCAGATTCAGACTCTGAAACTTCAACGTTTTGTATCTCTTCTGCCAATTTATAAACTTCAGGGCTATTGCTTTTCATATAAGTATATACACTTTGAACACTCTCACGAAAGGGTTCTATGTCAGGACGAACCACCTCCACGCCTGCATCTTTAATAGCTTCTAGGGCCTCTTCTCGGGCTTCCTGCCAATACTCCCTTTGTTTTTCGACTGACTCTCTTGCAGCCTGTTGAAGCCACTGCTTTTCTTTGTCGTTTAAAGTTCCCCATATATGGGTACTCATCAAAAGTACATCAGGAATACTTGCATGTTTATTCATACTAAAATACTTACATACTTCATATTGATGGGATGTATGAAAGGTAGGCAGGTTATTTTCTGCTGCATCTACCACCCCGTTTTGTAAGGCAGTATACAATTCTCCCCAGGAGATCGGTGTTGGAGAGCCCCCCATTGCCTGAACCATTTTTACGGAGGTTATACTTTGCATAACCCGGACCTTCATTCCTTTAAGATCGGATGGCTTTCGGATGGGTTTATCTATTGTATAAAAACTTCTGCTGCCGGCATCGTAAAATGCCATGCCTTTCAACCAGTATTCCGTTCCTGAATTCAGAATCTTTTTACCAATTGGCCCGTCCAAAACTTTGTGATAATGCTGGAGATCTCTGAAAATATAAGGCATTCCCAATGCTTTATATTCAGGCACAAAACTTTGCATAACCGCAGAAGAAACTTTAGTCATGGCCAGACTGCCGATCTGGAGCATTTCCAGGGATTCTCGTTCAGAGCCAAGCTGTGAACTGGGATAAATCTTAAGTCTTAACTTACCGTCTGATAATTCTCTGGCTCTTTTAGCCATATACTCCATGCCTTTATGCACAGGATGAGAAACATCAAGCGAATGGGCCAGACGGAGGGTAGTTATTTCAAATTCCTCCGCTACGGTTTCCACCGCATCCTTTTTACAGGATGAAGTGCTCATCAAAACTAAAATGACTAATAAAGTCATTTTGCCACCAAATGCAATTTTGAATTTCATAAGAATGTTGTTTTATCTGATTTTTTTAACAATAGATAACGCCTCGCTGGCGTTATCTTTAATTTTGGAAAATTCACCGTTCTTTACCAATTCTTGGGTAATAAGTTTGGATCCCATTCCCACACTGCATGCGCCGGCTTCAAACCATTCCCTGAGATTTTCCTCTGTAGGTTGTACGCCTCCGGTGGGAATAATGTCGGTCCATGGCATGGGACCCCGCACTGCCTTAACAAAACCGGGACCCCCTACCTGTGAACCCGGAAAAATTTTTACCAGTTCTGCACCCAGTTCATGGGCTTTGGATATTTCCGTAACCGAGCCGCAGCCGGGAACCCAAAGGACTTTTCTACGGTTGCAAACCTTACCCGTAGCTTCATCAAGTATAGGGGAAACTATAAAATCAGCTCCAATTTGCATGTATAAAGCTGCTGTAGATGCGTCCATAACTGAACCTACTCCCAGGCTAAGCTCGGGCATATTCTTTTGCACATACTTTTTGAGCTCAGCGAAAATTTCGTGAGCAAAATCTCCCCGGTTTGTGAATTCGAGTACTCTCATTCCTCCCTCGAAACAAGCCTTCAGGATATTTCTGGCTGTATCGAAATCAGAATGATAGAAGATAGGCACAATTCCTGTATCCTTGATGAACTGAATTACTTCAGTTCTTTTGTATATTGCCATAATGGTTTTTTAGTTTATTTCTTGTTTATCAAATAATGCTGTAACCCAAAATGATCTTTGAAATCCCTGCCGCTTATTCTCTCTTCCCGGAGATATTCTTCGAAATGCCCTAGGATGAAATCCGCAAGTGAATAAAAAATTTTGAGGTAAATATATAAAAAAACTCAAAAATGATCTTTTTTCATTGATACAAACAAATTATCGTGAGACCCTGCCGGAGACATCACCTCCCATAATTTTTTTTACTTCATCTACAGTCACCTCATTGAAGTCACCATGAATGGTGTGTTTCAGGCATGAGGAGGCAATTCCGAAATTCAGGGCATCCTCATCGTTCA
>JBNJFN010000368.1:0-3701 GCA_051746885.1 Bacteroidota bacterium
TTATTGACGATGAATAACTTGTTGCTTCCATTAATACGTCCACTGCTGGTGAAAGAATCACTTCCCTGATGCCCGGAATTGCCAGAAGGCTAAGCCCCAAGCAGAGAACAACCAATACAATCATTGAAAACTGCATATAGAATGGTACCTCTTTTACTTTTTTGGTGAACGATTTCTTATTATAAAATGCATAGCGCTGAAATTTCATGAATGAAGCCAGGGTTACAATACTTACTATGATTGCCAATACTGCGATTAAGTAGAATCCGCCTTTTATTGCGGCAATTACTATAATCAGTTTACTGAAAAATCCATTGAATGGTGGGATGCCAGAAATCGACATGGATGCACCTAATGAAGTTGCAGAAGTCACAGGCATATATTGAGATAAGCCGCCCATCATTTTAAGATTTCTGGTACCTGTCGTATATTCAACCGCTCCGGCATTAAGGAAGAGCAATCCTTTAAAAACGGCGTGGTTGATCATATGGAATAAACCACCTGCAATGGCTAAAGATGCTATGCTTTTGTTACCACCATTATTTATGATCAGCATTCCCATGCCAATACCAATAACTACATATCCCATTTGGCTGATACTATGATAAGCCAGGAGTCGTTTAAGATCCCATTGGCCAATGGCAAGAAACACTCCTACAACCATTGATATGACACCTATAACTGTTATAACCATACTTATTTCATAAGTGATGGCAAACATATTGAAAAATAGACGTAGAATCGCATAAATACCAACGGCTTTAATCAATACTCCTGAAAGCATAGCAGAAATAGGAGAGGGAGCTGAAGAGTGAGCATCAGGAAGCCATGCATGGAATGGGATCATAGCGGCTTTTAGACCAAAGCCGGATATCAGAAGTATCTGAGTAAAGGTCAGGAAGAAATTATTATTGTTTGTCGCCAATATGTTAGAAATGTCAGCTATATTCAATGTCTTTGTTTGCCAATAGAGCAGGCCTACGGCAAATAAGATCAATATTGAAGCTACGCCGCCAAGGATTTGATACTTGAAAGAAGCTTCCAGTTCTGTCTTTTCTACACCGAAAGCTACTAAGGCATAAGAGGCAATAACTGCAATTTCAAGAAATACATACAGGTTGAACATATCGCCTGTTAAAACGACTCCGTTCATTCCGGCGATCATCAAACTCAAGAGTGCGTAAAAGTTGTTTTCTGCTGTGTATCTTTTAATATATGAAATGGAATAAAAAGCAGCAAGAAATCCGATTAAACTAATAACCAGAAGCAGAAGTGCACTTAACCCATCAAATACCATATAGATGGCAATAGGAATTCCATTAACAGGCTCCCATCCACCAACTTGATACGTGATTGCTTCATCGATTCCATTGAATAAAAAGATGACAGTGATTGCGGTTAAGAACAGAAGAACCAATGAAAGCAATGTTTTCTGAAAGCCCTTGATAATTCTGCCTAAAATGGGAATTAAAAAGGCCGTAGCTAATGGTAAAATTACATATAATGGAACCAGGTTACTCATAATTTATCCTCTTAAATTGTTGATTTTTCTTATATCAAAAGTTCCGTATTTTTTGTAAATCCGGATTGCTATAGCTAATAATAGTGACGAAGTTGCCAATCCGATCACGATAGCTGTTAGTACCATCGCTTGAGGTAAAGGATCCACAAATGATGGATTTGCTGGTAAATTTTCTGTTAAAATTGGAGCTACACCATTTTCAATGTATCCAATTAATACAAGAAATAGAAATACGCTGAATTCCATGATGGTAAAGCTGATAACTATCTTAATCAGATTTCGCCGGGTCACAATTCCGTATAGACCCACAAGGAACAGTATGAAACACATTATATATACAATCATTGTTCTTCCTCTTCTTTAAAGATTATCAATGCCAGAAATATGGTAACTATTGCTGCAGCTACTTCAATTCCGATAAGAGTATTATAAATCGGTATGGCACCTGCACTGAAAAGTTCTCCCAGTTCTCCTTTGGGTAAATAGTTGTTGAAGAATACTTTACTGCCCAAAAAGAGTCCCAGAACTGCAAACATCAATGCAACCAGGATAGAAAAACTTTCAGCCAGTGAAGACCCTGTTTCTTCCTTTCTCAGGGAGATTACTTCACTTCCAAATGCCAGTATCAGTAAGATAAAAGCTCCGGCCAGCAGAATCCCTCCGGCAAAAGCTCCTCCGGGAGTCAAATGACCGTGTGTCACAATGTATATTCCATATACAAAGATGATCCCGCTCATCAACTGTGCAGCTTTTTTTACTATAGGTGTTAATCCTTTCATATATTTTATTTTTTACCTTTTAATCTAAGCACTGTTAATACACCAAGAGCTGCCGTAAACAGGATGGTAGCTTCTCCTAATGTGTCATAAGCTCTGAAATCCCATAAAACTCCGTTGACCAGATTTGCTGCTCCTGTTTTTTCTGCTCCTTCTTCAGCATAGACTTGTGCCATTCTCATTGAATGCTCTCCAAAAAGGTCAAGTGAACTGGTGGCCATATCAAAGAAATATACCAAGAAACCAATGAATATGACGGCTGCAGCAATGTTAATAATTCCTTTTAAATCTAATTTGGCTTTTATTTCTTTTCTGCTGCTGTCCAGAACTACTGCTACCATAATTATCAGTGTGATAGTTTCAACCACAATCTGGACAATTGCGAGGTCAGGTGCTTTCAGATGAAGAAAACAGATGACAAGTCCGTAGCCAACAATTCCTTGTGCTATGACTGCAGATAACAAGTCATTGGCATGGAGCGCATAAATTGCTCCTATGATCATGAAACCCAATATGACGGTCAATAATATTTCCATAGAATCTGAGTATTTTTATTGTTAAAGCAAGCAAAGAACAAGTATGATTAAACCAGCAAAAATCCAGATAGCGTAGGTGGTTAGCACCCCGGAATGCATTTTGCTGAATATTGCATTTAATCCATAAAATCCCTGTTTTGATAAGTCATATATATCAAATCCTCTTTTTTCTGCTATGCTGTATATTCGGTTTAGTGGTTTTAATTCTCTGATTGTGTTATAAAATTCAGTTACCGGGTATCCTGTTTTCTCACGAATTAATTCACCGCCAATGAAAGAGTCGGCAGTACGCATGTTTTTAACATTTCCGATAAGGTAGATCAGCACACCAAGAACTATTGAAATTAGAACAAGTAAGGAAACCGATGAGGATTGCCAGATACCTATAAAATCGATGGTTCCGGTGTAAGGTTCAAACAATGTCGGTACAACCCAGTTTGTTGCAAAAACACCAAAACCTACACAAGTTAACGCAAGGAGGATCATTGGGAACCACATCAGGAAATTCACTTCCCGGATATTTTCGAATTCTTTTTTAACCCTTCCAAGGAAAATACCGGAGATAAATTTTACAAAACTGGCAAGCGTTAATGCTGAGCCTAAAACTGCCAGGGCAAGCCAAACTATCCAAAGCTGACTGGCAATACCTGCTCCCCCTTGTCCAAAATCTATGATACCCTGATAAATCATCCACTTAGAGGCAAACCCGTTTAGCGGAGGAATACCTGAAATTGCCAGGGCAAATATTAATGCTGATATAAAGGTTACAGGCATATTTTTTCCTAACCCGCCTGTTTCATCAAGGTTGTTTTTGCCTGTTTTCGTTGCAACTGATCCCGCCGAGAGGAAAAGCCCACTTTTATAAAG
>JBNJFN010000369.1:0-3695 GCA_051746885.1 Bacteroidota bacterium
ACAAAAAGAAGTTCAAGGAAAGAGTAGAAGAATGGAAAAAATTATACTCCGATCCGGATGCCACTTTTGATAAGGAACATAGCTTTGACGTTTCCAGGATTGAGCCGATGATCACATACGGCACCAACCCGGGAATGGGAATGAAAATTAACGGGGAAATACCTGGCCGGGAAAGCTATGAGAACGACCCGGTAGTGAAAAAATCACTGGATTATATGGGCCTTGAGCCAAGTCAGAAGCTGGTTGGCATGAAAATCAATTACATATTTCTTGGAAGCTGTACCAACGGCAGAATAGAGGATATCAGATTATTTGCCCATTTCGTCAAAGGGAGGAAAAAAGCAGCTCATGTGAAGGCATACATTGTACCCGGATCAAAGCAGGTAGAGATAAAGGTTAAAAACGAAGGACTTCAGAATATATTGAATGAAGCGGGATTTGAACTGAGACAACCCGGGTGTTCAGCCTGTCTGGCAATGAATGACGACAAGATTCCGCCCGGAGAGTACTGTGTATCCACAACCAACAGGAATTTTGAAGGAAGGCAGGGGCCGGGATCACGCACATTACTGGCCAGTCCGCTGACAGCAGCTGCAACGGCAGTTAACGGTTATATCACAGATCCCAGAGAATTGTTAAACGAATAAGCTATGGAACCATTTAAAGAAATAACTGCACCCATTGTACCGCTTCCGTATGATAATATCGATACCGACCAGATCATTCCGGCCAGGTACATGAAATCTACCCAGAAAAAAGGTTTGGGAAAATACCTGTTTTATGACTGGAGATTCGACTCGAATGGCAATCCCAAAAAAGACTTTGTGCTGAATCAGCCCGGATTAACATGCAAAATACTGGTTTCCGGGGATAATTTCGGAAGTGGCTCCAGCAGGGAGCATGCACCCTGGGCATTACAGGATTACGGATTCCGTGTAATCATAGCCTCTAGCTTCGCCGATATATTTAAGCACAATGCCCTCAATGTAGGGTTGCTTCCCGTGGAAGTCGACAGGAATTTTATGGATAAACTGCTTAAGCAGAATGAAAAGAATCCCAACACCAAGATACATGTCGATCTTGCTGATCAAAAGGTGGAACTCACCGAAACCGGTGAATCTACCCATTTTGAGATCAATCAGTACAAGAAAAAATGCCTCATGCAGGGTATTGACGACATTGATTATCTAATGAGCATAAAAGAGAAAATCATTGATTATGAAAACAAAAGAGAACTAATATAAAACCAAAAAAACAGAAACATCAAGCTATGAAAGAAGAAACCATCTACAACGAAGAAGTATACCATACGGGAAACGGACAAAAAACTCCCAGCAATCCTGATTACATGGATCCGGAAACAGGGGAGGCAGTGCCATATGAGGCTGGGAAAATTCCTCAGGAAAAAGAGGTATCCAATTATTTGAAAAAGTGCAACCTCAATTACAGCGATGAAGAAGAGAAAAACAACCATGTTAATTACGACGGCCTCAGCGCTTAGGCAAAAGACCATTTTATGAAATCAAAAATAACCATACTGGAAGGCGACGGAATTGGCCCGGAAGTAACTGCGGAATCAGTAAAAGTGCTAAAAGCTATTGAAAAACGGTTTGGCCATACTTTTGAACTGGTGTATGGAGATATAGGAGCAGTAGCTATAGACAACCAAGGTCATCCCTTCCCTGAAGATACGCTCAGCAAATGTCTTTCATCCGATGCCATACTTTTTGGAACCATCGGAGATCCCAAATATGATAACAATCCAAATGCCAAAATGCGTCCCGAACAAGGATTACTGGCCATGAGAAAAGCCCTGGGCCTGTATACCAACGTAAGGCCCATCAGGAGTTATCCAATGCTGGAAGAATTTTCGCCATTAAAAAAGTCTGTAATACAAGGAGTGGATTTTATCGTGTACAGAGAACTAACCGGTGGAATCTACTTTGGAAATCGCGGACGCAACGAATCAAACAATTCGGCCTACGACACCTGCATTTATTCCTATGATGAGATAAAACGAGTAGCACAGCAGGCATTCCGGGCAGCCATGAACAGGAAGAATCATCTAACCCTGGTGGACAAAGCCAACATCCTTGAATCTTCCAGATTATGGAGAGAAGTTGTTAAGGAAACAGCTTTATCGTATCCGGAGGTGAAACTGGATTTTATGTTTGTAGATAATGCTGCCATGCAGATCATACAAAATCCTTCACAGTTTGATATTATATTGACGGGGAATATGTTCGGCGATATCATCACCGATGAAGCCTCTGTAATAACAGGTTCTTTGGGTATGTTACCGTCAGCATCCATTGGAAATCACCACAGCCTTTACGAACCCATTCACGGATCATTCCCACAAGCCGCAGGCAAATATATAGCCAACCCCATGGCCTCAATGCTGAGTCTGGCCATGATGCTGGAATATTCTTTTGAACTGAATGAAGAAAGCCAATGCATAAGGGATGCAATCAATACCGCTATGGAAAAAGGTTTTGTCACCAAAGATCTTAACCGTGAAGTATATTATTCAACACATGAGGTAGGTGATGCAGTTGTAGAAAATATACTGCAGCCCCACCCGGAACAAATGACTTAATCTTCTCTTTTTTTCAGAAGTTAAACTCCGGTCTGCTTGTGTACCAGCCAAAGACCGGAGTTTTTTTTTGCATGTCATTTCTCACGGAACCAAATTTTTTATATTTGCAATACTACGTTTTATTCCACCGTTTAATCCTTTACTAAATATATCAACCAGGAAAAACTTAAATTGAAATTCGATGCTTCAGGATCTGATAAAAATCAAACCGGAAACCAAAAGCAATTACTATACCAGTAAATTTGAATTTGCCATACCTGTGAAAAAACCCAGGGAAAAGGCGAAGTATTATTTTCAATGGGGAATGATATTCCATGCAAAAAGAAAGCCCGCAGAAGCATACAAATATTATGAAAAAGCCATTTTTCATCATAAAAAACCCGTCTACCTCAAACAGATGGCCATACTGCATCATGAGATGGGATATCTGAAAGACGCACTAAACTACATTAGGATAGCAGTAGACATCGAAAAACAGGAACAAAAAGAAAACGAAAAACGGAGAAGGATGCTTCAGGAAAGGAATTTTTCCGCTCTTCTGCCTTTCAGGTATAAGTCCAGCTATAGTCATTCTTCCCTGTCCCTTACGACAAAAGCAAAAAATTCAACCTTCACATCTCCGGTTCAATATTCTTCTGGCATTTGAGTTCAGTCAGGCTTTATCATTTGTTTCTAAAATAAGTTAACTCAATTCATTCCGCTTCATCCAGTCAGGGTTCCCTGGAAATGGCCGGGGAAAATAACCTTTTGCACATTTCCCATTTTTCAGTAACTTTAGACCAACAAAGAACCCTATAATTTATAGCTTATGAAACGTTTACAATATGTGATCCTCTTTTTTGCCATCAGCCTGTTAACAGGAATTATCGCTGCAGAAGCGCAGGTTTCCAGGGGCAAAGTACTCGAAGGGCTAACCATCGACAGTGATCTGATGGGTAAGGAAATGCGTTATACGGTGTATCTCCCATTCGACTATGAAACATCCAATCGCCATTATCCGGTGGTTTATCTCTTGCATGGATATACCGATAACGACATGGGCTGGATCCAATTTGGCGAGGCCAACATGAAAGTGGATAAAGCCATTGCTCAAGGG
>JBNJFN010000370.1:0-3691 GCA_051746885.1 Bacteroidota bacterium
TCCGGGCGGTTTTGTGTTGCCGGGCTTTTGTAAGGCCGGCGGCGATGTGGTTGGTTGTAATTGGCATGTTCATCTTTAGATCTCCTTTCTCAATCATATAAAACCGTTGATATAAATGCCTTCCTTAAAATCTTATAACAAAAAACCCCTCCATTAATAGATTTATAGAAATTGCATCGTTCAAAAACCAGTTTTGCAAGGATTTACATTCTATATAAAGCAAGAGTTCCTATTTGGCGGGACTTTCAACTAACAAATGTTTTAATGTATTAATAACATATTAAAATATTTAGAAATAAAATTCTGATTTTTGGCCCTTAATTAGTGCTTATAGAAACCTATACTTTAATAAAGGGTAACAACTCTTATGGACAGATTAACACCCATACCGACCCGGACAGGCAATGACAGATACCGCAGGCCAGTTTTTACAAAAAATACATGAGATAGCGGCAGTTTCGGCTTCAAAGCAGGAGTTTGAAACCAATGTGCGGGAGTTTTGCCATCACTTGTCCCGGGAAATTGAAACATTACAGGAGGTTACTAATGGAAAAGATTCAAAAAGAGATCGCAGAGAAAATTAAAGACTTGTTTTGTCCACCGGAGGGAATTCCTACAATGGGCGGGAAACAATTGGCCGAAGGGAACAAATACCCGACCGAAAAAAGAATTGACCTGGAAAAGCATGTGAGCGGCAGTTCCACCTATGCCTTAGACTCCTTCTATCATGATGCATCCGGCACGAAAATGTGCAAGTGGGGCGTCATCGATATCGATGAAAACGGGGTGGATGGCCTGAATAAAGCCCGTCAGGTCGCAGAGTACCTGGAGCCTCATGGCTTTCAAATGGCAATGGCTTTCTCTGGCAACAAAGGCTTCCACGTGTACATAGTGTGTGAGCCGCTACCAGCCGAGATCATGAAAAAGGCCCTGACGAAGGTGAAATCCATGTTTTCATTCAAAGGTGAAATAATACCCGGGGATGCGTACCGCTGTAAGCCGGCCCCGTGTCTTCATCAGGTTTCAGGAAATATGAGCTACCTGATCAAGGGGGAACCGTATCCGGAAAATTTCGGTATTGATAATTTGCCGGAAGGGTTCTTTGAGCAGCAATTGGCGGTCCTGGAGAGGATTAGCCCAACACCTGCAAATACGGTCGCCAAATTTGCAGCAAGCGCTGAGGACTCTGCTAAGTTGAAAAAAGACGAGGATACAGTACCGCATCTGGACCGGCTGCAGGAAGACTTGGCCCCGTGTATCAAAGCCCTGATCGACAAAGGAGGCGATCCCACCATTGGCACATACGATAAAAACAACCTGACCTTAGCCGGATATTGCCACACCAGAGGCGTAGCCGGTGAAGCCCAGATCCAATATGCCGAAGAAATGGCCAGGAATGCTGAAAACGGACCTGTAGAGACAACGAAATCTTTTGATGAGAAGATTCAACATTTCAAAAGCATATTAAATACACCCAGCGTAAAGGAAGATTCTTTCCAATGTCCATACATGCTTCGGGCAAGAAAGACCTTAGACTTTAACTGTGCATTTTGCGCCGCACGGCCTGAGGGGGTGGAAACAAGATCCGGAAATGATGAGTCTGGCTTTACCCTGGAGGAGCCATTGGCGCGCGATTTTCTTGCCTACATCATCCAAAGAGGCAAACCTGCGGAATTGATTGCTCCGGAGATAATGCCGCTGATCAAATACGACTCCCAATATATCCCAGGAGGGGGTTTTCGCTGCAACCTGTACCGTATACTTCTGGCCGGGATAAACGATGGTGTGAACCACCCCACTAAAATGTCTGAATGGATGGACATCAACATAACCCGGAAACAATTTCTGGATTATTTCAACGGGGATTTCAAAAACAAATACGCGGAAATTGATTCCAACTCCAGGAAAAAGGGAGCCGTTTTCATGGAGTTCAAGGACAATCTGATCCAATGCTACAAAGATCTGCAACACGAATCTCTTGTAGGGGAAGAGGAGTGGGAAAAGCTCCGCGAAAGAGCCGTTGATTTTTCGATGCGATACAACATTTGTTTTTATGCGGAAGAACTGGCTGGCAACACCACGGATCGTTCCACTGACATATATACCTCCAGTTCTGCGTTTACTCACGAAGCCACACAGATTCTGGCAAGTTCTCAGAGGGGAACCGTTGTTCCCCTCAAGGACAAAGCCATCAAGCTGCTTGAATTTATAACAGGGACGGGTTCACCCAGAGTACCTACTCCCTTCAGGGTTTTAAATGATCTTTTCGGCGGTGGTTTCAGAAACGGAGGCCTTTATATAATTGTAAGCAGCCCTGGAGGAGGCAAAACCACTCTCAGTACTCAGTGTGCAGACCACGCAGCAATAAATGGGATACCTGTTATAGTGATCAGCATGGAAATGTCCCAGGAAGAGTTATTTGTTAACAGTATTGCAAGATTTGGTGAAATCAATTCCGCCAAAATCATGTCCCCCTATGACGACATCAAGGAACAGGTGATGGATCAGGTCGGCGAAGCCGCAGAGAAATACCTGGCCCGTGCAGAAGAGTACCTCTACATCATTGAAGGGGATCATGCAACATCTCCGGCCCGGATAGAAGCAATAGTCAGTATGGTCCGGGCTCAACACAACATGACTCAAAATGACCCTCTGCTCGTCGTTATCGATTACCTGCAGCTCTTGTCTACCGGTGTGGAAGCCCTGGATTACAACTCCAATGAAGCCCCGAAAATCAGTGAACTGGCTGTTAAAACCAAGCAGCTCGCAAGGGACAACAACGTGGCTGTCCTGGCCATATCCGATGTAACAAAGGATGAACAGGAAAAAGTCATTACCAACAAGGAGTACACATTAAATTCCACACGGGGCTCCAATAGGATTGCACACGCTGCAGATGTCGTAATGGGCCTATATTCCGAAAGCTCCGCGGATGAAGGCGGAAAAGCCAAGACCGGGCCATGGGAGATGTATACCAGAAAATTAAAGGCCTCTGAAAATGCGCAGGAATTTATTGAGAACATGCAGCAGGCCATGGAAGACATTGAAACCGGAGGAGATGGGGCCACGGTATTTTCACGGCTGGAACTAATCAAAAACCGTGCAGGGCAAGGTCGTGGCAGTCAGTTTATGCTGTATCGCCGGGCATACCAGAAATTTGAAGCGGTTGAACTTGAGGGCCAGGAAAAAGCCGAAGGGAGGGGATAGTATGAATAAAATGCAACAATTACTGGAGGAAAGAAAAAACAGGATGGGCTCGGATTCTTCGGGGTCCAGGCCGGGACCTGCACCCGTTATTGAGAAACCCTGTCCGACTCCTGTTAAGGCAGAGCCATCATCGGGGCAGAAATATCCTGAGCCAGAAGTTGAGTACATAACTGATCCAGTCAGGGCAGGCGAGGTGATTGCAGAGTTACCCGAACACGAGGTGATGGGCCTTGACATCGAAACGATGAAGGAGCCGGCATTTAAAAATCATCGGCAGGCAGGGCTGTGTCCGCATCTTAGCCAGATCCGTCTTATACAGGTATGCCCGGACCCGGCGGTGGCGTATGTATTCGACGTGATGAAAATGGGTATCGACGCTTTAAAGGGCCTCTGGGATCGTAGGTTTGCAGCGCACAATGCCATTTTCGAAATAAAGCATCTCTTCCATGCCGGAATTGTTTTGGAAACTCCTGATTGTACCATG
>JBNJFN010000371.1:0-3679 GCA_051746885.1 Bacteroidota bacterium
GCTGGAATGGGATGTTGCAATAAGTGGCATCAACTATCTCTGCATAGGGATTTAACTGGCTGATGCGTTTCCTGATCGCTTCAACATCACCTCCTATATCGGTTTTGTTGATGATTACCGTGTCGGCAATTCTTACCTGATGGGTGATGCGGGTCATTTTAGGCTCCATTTCCATAAATTTTGAAGAATCTACCACACACCAGATATGAGCCAGGTATACCTTATTGTTTAACTGGGGGGCATGGAACAATTCACCTATGGATATAGGATCTGCCAGTCCTGAAGCCTCCAGAATGACGATATCGGGTTCTTCCCGGGCAATGAAGTCACTGAGAGACTCAATAAAACCGGACAGCAGGCAGACACAAAAAACGGAACCCCTGTTGATCTCGAGTATTTCAAACGATTTGCCAGTCGCCTTTAAATCGGTGGTGTCTGTGTTGGCCGGTGCAAATTCATTCTGGATGACGGCTATTTTCTGATCGTCGGCATAATCATCCAGAATTCGTTTTAACAGTGTGGTTTTGCCACTGCCTAAAAAACCTGTTACCAGGTAAAAGGGAATCATGGTTCAGCTATGGTTTTAATCCATTCTTTTATGACTTCAACCGAGGGTCTATTCCCCTGCGATTTTAAACGATAATGTGCACTTACAACAGCCGGCGTGTTCGTTACACCGAATGAAGCAAGGGTGTTTGGATCGGTAATACACCTGACCGGCAGATCGGAGCCCAATTCGCTTTTTGCCTGCTCCATCAGGGGTAGTAATTCATTGCATTCTTCCTGGCTGGCTCCCAATACCAGCAGCTCTCCTTTATTTGCACTGACTTTAAGCCTGAGCTTTTCATTGATTCTCTGTTGTATGGCTTCTATCAGTTTATTTTTAGGCGGAATTTGGGAGACAAAAGTAATTTGGCCATCAATGCAAATGGTGGGGATATTCTTAACATAGAGGGAGGACATGAAACTCACCGATTGCACGTCCTTTACCGAGTGTTCTCTCCATTCTACAATGCCTTCGAAATGCGGGGCAACCTGTTTTACCGCCTCCACCATATACCTGCAGGGGGTGCATGATTCCGAGTCCAAAGTGATCACATCGACAATCACTTTTTCGGTGTTTCCGTAATCCTGGAGATTCAATCGTTTTTCCGTATCTTCTTTCTGTTCCAGGGTTCTGATCACTTCCTGCTGATAAGGGTCCCGAACCAAGGTGGTGATGGCCTGCAGGTTTTCCGGGGGTGTCTTCATGGGCAGGTCACAGCCCGGAGCCAGAATAAAGCCTTTATTTCCGGCTGAATCCATGCATTCCATGGCTTCACGCTGGGCATCTTCCTGGCTGCCCAGCAAAAGTACCACAGTTAGCCGGAGGTTTCCCCCAAAGCTTATATTGTGATTCAAAGCTACCTCTCTGACATATTCCAGGGGAATGTTTTCATCAATGGAGACATTGTCGGGCCTGCAACGGCACATGGCCTCAATATTCTGCTGGGCGTGGCCGCAAACAAAAAAGGAGCTCCACACCTTTTCTCCTCTTATGTAATCAAAAATTTGAGTGGCCGGGGGAGAAACGAATGTTTCAAACGAGCCGGGGTCGATCTGGCTGGTCATAGGATCCACGATAGCAACAACATCTACGCCGGCCTCGATATAATACGAGGCTGTCTTTTGAGCTATCTGCCGGGTATATTCCAACACCTCTTTGATGGAGTCGGGCTCGATCATCATCTGTGTAAAAATCTCCGTTCCCATTAAATGGAGTGCAAGGGTAAAAGGTCCGGTGACCAAACCATAGAGGGCAACATCCGGGTATTTTGTTCGGAGTTGGCGGGTGGCTTCCAGCACAATGGGTAGTCTTCCCTGGTTTGGACCAAACTCGGGAAGGTCATTAACAGTTTTCCCCTCCATCAGGGGATGGGAGATAACGGAAGGCGGGTTGTCATCGGACCACTGCAGTCCGCAGCCCAATACCTCGGCCTCAACCTGCAGGTCGAACATGACAGGAATTCCATCCGGGTCATACCGGTCAATGGCTTCAGAAATACCCCTCACAAGATATTCCCTGGAGGTCAGG
This sequence comes from Bacteroidota bacterium, assembly GCA_051746885.1. GTDB lineage: Bacteria > Bacteroidota > Bacteroidia > Bacteroidales > UBA12077 > JAGXLC01. The sequence goes on from JBNJFN010000371.1 coordinate 2,075, forward strand.
TACTTTTTTGCATTCACATCAATAAGATATCCCCCGTGGACACCGACAAAGGGAACCCAGGGAATGCGTTCAGGCTTTTCCTGCCGAAAGGCCTGGTTAATTAGTTCTTTTCCTTTCATTATCAGTGGTTAATAAAATCCATACTCATAAGCAGCATCATAAAGAGCCACAATGTTTTCCGGAGAAATACCGGCCTGAATATTGTGTATATTATTAAAAACATATCCTCCGCCAGGTTTAAAAATATCAAGATTTTTTTTGACTTCATCCCTCACCTGATCGGGATCTGCAAACGGCAATATGTGCTGGGAATCGATTCCGCCTCCCCAGAACACGATCTGATCGCCGAATTGTTTCTTCAAAACTTTGGGATCCATATTATTTGCACTTGTCTGGACCGGATTCAGAATATCGATCCCGATTTCAATAAGATCAGGGATATACTCAACACAGGAACCGCAGGTATGATACCAGACTTTTGCAGGGGTTAAGGACTTAATATGCTGAACAAGCTCTTTTTGCCGTGGTTTAACTATGCGCCGATAAAAATCAGGTGAAAACAAGGCACCGTATTGTCCTGCAATGTCGTCACCGATCATCACAACATCAATGCTGTCGCCAACAGCTTTCATGAATTCCGTGACGAAGCCTTTCCAAAATTCCAAAACGTGATCCAGCAATGTACTGCAAAACGCTTCATTGGTCAGCATATCCATGAACCATTGTTCCAAACCACGCAAATACCAGCATGTTTCGTATATCACACCGATGGTTCCGGTAGAAATTGCATAATTTGTTTCATTCCGCAATTTAAGAACCTCCTCTCTAACACCGGTAAATCTGGTTGGATCGTCTCCTTTTGGGAACGGATAATGCTTGATATCTTCTGTAGTAGCATTGGCAAGGGGGTGATGTGAGAGATCCATATAGAGTCCCTGATCATCCGGCATGGACCATACAACCCCGAATTCATCTTTCAGGTCATGCCAAAGTTTTCCGTTTCTCCAATTTTGTTGAATGGAACCGTCAAAACCTTCAGGGCCATGGGCATTGATATACCGCAAATCAACATTGAACCGTTTTAATACCTCTTCAGAAGGTTGGGCAAGCTGCTGCACCGGATCCATAATATTAATTTCCTCATCATATCCCAGATAACCAACAATATCTTTATAGGCTTTTTTATGAATCCCAGTTTGAAACCCACCCAGATCAATTGGAACTCTATCAGGGATTTGATGATTAATGGCTTTTTGAACTCTTTCGCGTGAATTCATATTGTCCGAATTTTTATTTTTTTTAAAAGATTATGATTTGATATAAAGATGAAGCCGGTTTAAAAAGTAAATTTACACCAACTCATTGAGATATTTTACAGCCCCGTTGGGGTCGGGAGAATAAAAATCAGCACCGATTTCACCTCTGAATTTATCTGTCACCGGCGCTCCACCGATGATGACTTTGGTTTCGGGAGCCTGTTCCTTTATCTCCTTTACTGATTTTTCCATGCTAGCCATAGTGGTGGTCAGAAGGGCAGACATCCCAACAACGGCACCTGGGTTTTCCCGGATTTTTTCCATAAACTGGTCTGTTTTAACATCTGTG
>JBNJFN010000372.1:0-1701 GCA_051746885.1 Bacteroidota bacterium
ACCGTTTATAGAAGTCATTTCCCTTGTCATCCACCAGAATAAAGGCGGGAAAATCCTTGACTTCGATTTTATAGATGGCTTCCATGCCCAATTCCGGATATTCGAGCAGCTCCACGTTCTGAATATTCTCCTGTGCCAGTATCGCAGCCGGTCCTCCGATGCTGCCCAGGTAAAATCCTCCATATTTCTTACAGGCATCGGTCACCTGTTGGCTGCGGTTGCCTTTGGCGATCATCACCATGCTGCCTCCATGTTTCTGGAAAGGTTCCACATAGGGGTCCATTCTTCCTGCCGTGGTGGGTCCGAAAGATCCTGAGGGCATATCTTCGGGCTTCTTGGCCGGTCCGGCATAGTACACGGGATGTTCTTTTATATATTCAGGCAGGTCTTCTCCGCTGTCCAGCCGTTCTTTCAGCTTGGCATGGGCAATATCGCGTGCCACGATGATGGTTCCGTTAAGCGATAATCTGGTGCCCACCGGATGTTTGGATAATTCCGCCAATACTTCTTGCATGGGCCGGTCAAGGTTGATGTTTACAGCACCATCCTCTTCTTTTTTGCGCAGATGTTCGGGAATAAGCCTGCCGGGATTTTGCTCCAGTTTTTCCAGCCAGATACCTTCCCTGTTGATCCTGGCTTTGATGTTCCGGTCGGCGGAGCAGGAGACGCCCATTCCGACGGGGCAGGAGGCACCGTGCCTGGGCAAACGGATAATCCGGATGTCGAGGGCAAAGTACTTACCGCCAAACTGGGCACCGATTCCCAGGTTATATGCAGCTTTCAGGATTTTATCCTCCAGTTCCCTGTCGCGGAAAGCCTGTCCTCCCATATTGCCTTCACCCGGAAGGTTATCCAGGTATTTGGCAGAGGCCAGTTTGACAGTTTTGAGATTCGCTTCCGCAGAGGTGCCACCAATGACAAATGCGATATGGTAAGGAGGGCAGGCAGCGGTTCCCAGGGATTGCATCTTTTCTACCAGAAATGCCTCTAATTTTTCCGGGTTCAGTAAGGCCTTGGTTTGTTGATAAAGGGCTGTTTTGTTGGCCGAACCTCCGCCTTTGGCCATAAAAAGGAAATCGTATTCCTCCCCGCCGGTTGCATGAATGTCTATCTGAGCAGGCAGGTTGGTGCCGGAGTTTTTTTCGGAGTACATATCCAGCGGAACAGTCTGGGAATAACGCAGGTTTTCCTCCGTATAGGTTTTATAAATTCCTTTTGACAGGGCCTCTTCATCTCCACCACCCGTCCACACTTGTTGTCCCTTATGGGCAAATATGGTGGCAGTTCCGGTATCCTGGCAAAAGGGGAGTAAACCTTTGGAAGAAATTTCAGCATTGCGAAGCATGGTGAGGGCGACATATTTGTCGTTCTCGCTGGCTTCCTCATCTTCAAGAATAGAAGCCACCTGTTTCAGATGGCCTGTCCGGAGCATGAAATTCACATCCCGGAAAGCAGACTGCGCTAATCTGGTAAGGCCTTCTTGCTCTATCTTCAAGACGGGCTTTCCCTCAAATTCTCCAATTGATACGTGATCTCTTGTGAGCAGGTAATACTCGGTTTCATCTTTTCTCAGGGGAAAAGGTTCCTGGTAATGAAATTCGGGAGTTTGCATAGGACGAGTTTTTATTTTGTGAAGAGTTAAAGCTATGTTTTACTGTTTATCCCTGTTCCTAAAATCTGAAAAAGAACCAAGAACCAAGA
>JBNJFN010000372.1:1801-3663 GCA_051746885.1 Bacteroidota bacterium
CAAGAGATAAAGAATCAAGATATAAGATGAAAATAACAAGCAGTGACCCTGTAAGTTAACTACCATAACAATCAATATAACAATTTATTTTACGATGATATTTATCCGTATAACTTTTTGTGATTTTTTCATTTTATCATTCAATCATTGACTCATTCAATCATTCATGCTCGCCTGCAGACGGGCAGGCATTTAATCATTTACGCATTTATGCATTCTCACATTTCCTTGGCAAGTTACAAAATTTACAACAACGTGTCAATATTTTCCGGTGGGTTGCCAATTACGGCCTTATATTTTGTTTCAACAATGGGACGTTGAAGGAGACGTGGATTTTCCACCAGAACCTTTACCCATTCATCTTCAGTGAAATTTTTGCCTTTGAAGTTCTGTTTATAGACCTTTTCCTGAGTGCGGATGATGGCCTGAGGCTTCTTATTCAGCTTCATCAGTACATTTTTGAGGGATTCTTCCGTAAAAGGTTCATCTTTGAGATATTGTACTATTTGTGGCTCATATCCCTTATCCTGGAGATACTTAAGACCTGCACGGCTTTTGCTGCAGCGGGGAAAGTGGTAGATTTTCATAGATATATATTTTAAAGATGTTTATTTTTTATGTTACCATTATAAATGAATTATTAATAAGTATAGTAAGCATCAAATATCAAGCACCAAAATACAAATAATTAATAAATCCCAATTATCCAAATTCCAAACCCATAGAATTTGGGTTTGGATCATTGATTATTATTTGTTATTTGGGATTTGCTATTTGGTGCTTAATGTATTAACTTCCAGAAAATTCCATCAGATAGCTTTTAATGAAAGGATTCAGATCGCCATCAAGCACATCCATTACATTGGCGGTTTCATGGTTGGTTCGCAGATCCTTCACCATCTTGTAAGGATGCAGTACATAGCTGCGGATTTGAGATCCCCATTCGATCTTTTTTTTATCTCCTTCCACTTTGTCCTTTTCTTCCTGTTTTTTCCTTAGTTCGATTTCGTAAAGATGTGAACGAAGCATTCGCAGGGCTTTTTCGCGGTTTTTATTTTGCGAGCGTGTTTCCTGGTTTTCGATGGTGATTCCTGTAGGCAGATGTTTCAGCCTTACTGCCGTTTCCACCTTGTTAACATGTTGGCCTCCGGCTCCACTGGATCGAAAGGTTTCCCACTCAATATCGGAAGGATTGACGTTGATCTGAATATCATCCTCGATAACAGGGGTGACAAAAACCGAGGCAAAGGAGGTGTGTCTGCGGTTATTGGAATCATATGGAGATAGGCGCACCAGTCTGTGTACTCCATTTTCGCCTTTGAGATAACCATAGGCGTATTTTCCGTCGAATTCCAGTGTAACCGATTTAATTCCGGCCTCATCCCCCGGCTGATGATAGATTTGTTTCACTTCGTAGTTGTTGCGCTCCCCCCAACGGATGTACATACGCATAAGCATCTCGGCCCAATCGTGGCTTTCCGTTCCACCGGCACCGGGATTGATCTGAAGATATGCACTATAGGCATCCTCCTTCCTGCGGAGCATGTTTTTTAGCTCCAGATCTTCAATCTGCCTGAGGGTTTTGTTATACTGGGTCTGTAATTCTTGCTCCCCGGCTTCGCCTTCGTTATATAAATCCTGATAAACCTTTAGTTCTTCAAGATTGGTCTCAATCTCGGCAAAAGCCTGGGTCCATTCTTTCAGGCTGGAGATGTATTTAAGCTTTTTTTCCGCTTCCTGTGGATTATCCCAGAAATCGGGTGCCTGTGTTTTTTCTTCTTCTTCTTCGATACGTATTCTCAGGTTATCGATGTCAAAGATACCTCCTCAGCGCATTAGTGCGCTCTTCGATTTCTTTTATT
>JBNJFN010000373.1:0-3580 GCA_051746885.1 Bacteroidota bacterium
GTATGAGATCCCGATGGGCGAAACAAAGGGATCCTTACCACGTAGTTCAGGCTTTTGGCCTGACATAACCGGCATTTCTCTTTATTTGGAAATTGCCGGGAGAATAAGGGGACTATTTTCCCCGGAGCATAATCTCTGCCGGCAGGATAAGCGATCCACCGGCATTTAAGCACCCGGCACTGCTATAGCGGCACACAGGCTACCTCTTCAGCAATATATTACCTTCAGGCCTCTCTTTGCTCAAGACTTCATAGATTCATGCATTCAGGCATTTTTTTATTAATTTTGTCGTTTTAGACATAGCCAGAGAAAAGTAAGCCAACCTTACCAATTCCATAAGCCTATGCAAAATGACGAGCCATCCCGTGAAACGCTCAGGGAAGAGAATGAAAATCTGAAAAAGCGCATACGCGAACTTGAAACCAGTGAAAAATATTATCACAACATTTATCACAACATTCCAGTTATGCTTCATTCCATCGACTCCAAAGGAAAAATTGTTGAAGTCAGCAATCATTGGCTGGAAACAACCGGTTATCAAAGGGATGAAGTAATTGGTCAGGCATCCGTTGATTTTCTTACCGAAAATTCAAAACATTATGCAAAAAATGTTGTCCTTCCCGATTTCTTCCGTAAAGGATACGCTAAGAACGTGCCCTATCAGTTGGTGAAAAAAAACGGGGAGATCATGGATGTGTTGCTGTCGGCTATATCGGAGAATGATGAAGAAGGCAAATTTCTCAGATCCATTGCTGTTTTACTTGATATCACCGAGCGCAAAAAAGCCGAAGCCTCCTTGCGGGAAAGTGAAAAAAAATATCGTACCATCGTGGAAAATACCAACGATGCGCTCATCATCCATGATTTTGCCGGAAAGATAACTTTTGCCAATGAAAACGCCTCTCAATTGCTTGGATATACCAGGAAAGAATTTATGGGAACAGGGCTGGAATCAATTCACAGCCCGAATGTTCGTCCTTCAATTGAAAGTATCATTGAAAACGAAGCATGGGAAGAGCAGACATTGTTGGAAACAGAACTGATGAATAAGGAGGGGTTTATTATTCCCGTTGAAATCAGTAGCAGAGTGATTTCCAACAAAGGTAAGGGTCAGGTTCAGACTTTCATCCGGGACATCAGGAAACGGAAACAGGCCGAAAGGGCCCTCCAGGAAAGTGAAGAAAGATTTCGCACTTTTGTCGATTATTCCAGGGATGCCATCAGGTTAACGGATGAAGAAGGAAAGATCATTTTTGTTAACAAAGCTCATGAAAAATTAACAGGTTATCAGAGGAAAGAGGTCATAGGAACCTATATTTATGATTTTATTTTTAAATTGTTACCAAATGAATCCAGAACCAAAGAAACATATGACAAATTAAAAGACAAATTCATTAAAAGGATAAAGAACAAATTCAATGCGCCTATCAACACCCCTTTTTCAATAAACGCAGAAAATAAAAGCGGAGAAACGATACATATTCAAGAATCAGCTTTCAAAATAAATACTTCCCGGGGGGTGCGTTTTGGTGCCATCATCAGGGACATCACCCAATTGAAAAAGCAGGAGGAGGAGCTCCGCGAGCTTAATGCCACCAAAGATAAGCTTTTCTCCATAATAGCCCATGACTTACGCAATCCGTTTAATTCCATCCTGGGATTTTCGGAGCTGGCATTGAAAAACATCAAAAACCGAAACTATGACGATCTCGAAAGATATTGCGAAAGGGTTTATCAATCGACACGGACCAGCTTTGATTTGTTGAACAACCTGTTGCACTGGTCGCGGGTGCAGAGGGGCAAAATGGATTTCCAGCCGGAAACCCTATATATGGCCTCTCTACTAGATAAAATTGCCGAACTGATGAAAGCCAACCTGGAAGAAAAAAACATTGGCTTAAGCACGTCGGTGGAACCGGACCTGGCGGTTTATGCCGACCGGTTCATGCTCGAGACCATACTGAGAAATCTTCTGTCCAATGCCATCAAATTTACCCCCAACAATGGGAATATCAGCATAAAAGCTTTCCGGAGCGAAAAAGAAACAGTGATTTCGGTGCAGGACACAGGTGTGGGTATGCCACAGGAAACTGCTGATAATCTGTTCAATATTGAAAGCACCTTCTCGACACCGGGCACCAACAAAGAGAAAGGTAGCGGCCTGGGGCTCATTCTCTGTAAAGAGTTTGTGGAGCAGCACGAAGGGAAAATCTGGGTGGAAAGTGAAGTCAACCAGGGATCCACATTCAGCTTTTCCATTCCATTTAATAACAATTACTCAAATTCGCTTACATAACCGGAATATAGGAAAAAAAATAAATAGCGTCAGAGTGCGCGGCAGATATCCGTGAAAAATACGGGAGAGATTAGGTTAAATTCGATAATCTGTTGTGCACGCTACGCGGTGCCAAAAATATCGAGATATGGGTATTTTTCATTCAACAATGTTTCCTCTTTATCTTCTCTAACAATATAATATCCTGACAGCGCTCTCCGTATGCCTTATTTTTAGCCTGTTTCCTGGCACCTAAAAATTTTCTGAAATTTATTTGTATTTTTTTCTGAAATATTGTATTTTAGGAGAATTATTTGTTAAACAATAAACCCCGGAGGTATTATGAAAAACAACATTTCAGTAGAACTGCCTGATGACAGATTACAAAGAATTTGGGACAACCTGAAAGGCATTGAGGGTGAAATGCCTTTTTTAATTGACATGACCCCTCAAGAGCGGCGTTCACGTTCCGTGATGAACAGTGCCAGAAAACCTTTTGTAGAAAAAACCATTGCCTATGGTGAAAAAGATCCGAGAATTGTTCCTAATTATGTGAGCATTGATGAAATGAAGAAAAACATGAAGATTTATGAGCAACTTGAGGCACTAGGCGCAGAGTTCAAACGTATTGGAGAGGGTTTATCTGACACTGCAGCCGCAATAGGTGAAAATCTTTGGACGGGCGGGCTGAGCATCTACGATTCATCCAAGACGGCTTCCAGAAATGGTGTACCGGGCATAGATTCCGTCCTTAACGATCTGAAATCCTTTTTTAAATGGGATCGTTCAAAGGATGAACCCGAGCCGGAGACAGAATAGAGTGATATTGATGTTGAAGGACCTGATCTCCGAGATACCCCTGTTCTGTCAAAAGCAAGGCAGGGGTAGTTTTAACCTATCCCTAACCAGGTAATAAAAAAGGTAAGGGTAGTTCCAGACCTACCCTTACCTTGTAAAAAATAAAACCGACCTTGTTTCGAACCTACCTTTACCATGTAAAAAGGAACGCCGGCATTATTCTGAACCTACCCCCACCAGATAAAAATCAAGTCCAACCTTGTTCCTGACCTACCCTTACCAGTTAAAAAATAAGGTAGAGAGTAATTGCGAACCTACCTCTTCCAGGTATCAAACAAGGTTGGGGAAGTAAAAAACCTACCCCGACCATGTCCAGAGCAACCCGCGATATATAAAAAGGAAGGCTTGTTTTGTTTCATTCATTCGGATTTTCAGTTAATATGTGAATTTGAAGAATCCGGATTCACATCACGGTTATAATGTATCATACCTAACCAATTACGCTTC
>JBNJFN010000374.1:0-3573 GCA_051746885.1 Bacteroidota bacterium
ATGTCCTCGCCCTGTGTGTAATGATCCCATTCAATGCCTTCCCACAGCCTGTTGATCTGGCTGATCAGGGAATCTTCCTGCGGATCTGAAGAATTCAGGTATTCTCTGACAGTAAGCAATCCCTGCGTCATGTAGGCTGTTTCGACCAGGTCGCCGCCGTCGTCCTTCTCGCTGAAAGGAATGGCTTTACCGGTGGAACCGTTCAGCCAGTGCGGCCATGCTCCGTGGAAACGGGCGGTTTCATCTTCCAGAAAGGTAAGGATCTTATTAAGCCTTTTGATCCCTTCTTCCCTGGTAATAAAGTCCCTTTCAATACCGACAACAATGGCCATCAGGCCGAAACCAGAACCTCCCGAGGCAACTGTTTTGTCAGAGGAAACCCTTTCCCTGATCAATCCGCTTTCCGGATGGGCGTGATCCCAGAAATATTTGAAGGTTTGTTTTTGTATTTTAGTCAATAACTTATCTTCATTGATCCGGGGAAATTTATTGGAAGAATCAAGCCGTGTATAGAAAGCCTTCCGGAATCCTTCGAAGGGGGTAGCGATTTGCTCATCAATTTGAAAGGTGTATTTCTTGTAATAATCAAGAGGTTGGTTATTGCGCAAGACCAAAGTACTGTCATGATTCCGGTAAGATAAGGTGATTGGAACTGTTTTATCCCCTTGCAACAAATGCACATGGTTTTCCATTCCTTCCTTTTGAAGTTTAGTGTTGAAGTGGACCGACAATTTTACCTGAAAATCTATATTTTTTATCCTTTTTTCGTTCTCAAGGTCTTTTCCGTTGATTGTGCCGGATTGTATCGTCAATCCGTCACTTTTCGGCTGATCTTCTTTCTGATTGGTCTGACATGCACCCACCAGTGAGATCATTAATAAACTATTTATCAGAAGAAAATTTCTGTTGAACTTGATGATTGTTGAATTTTTCATGGAAATAATTATTAGTATCCTATAGCGTGGCCATCTTTTCGTGACTCGGAAGCTCCATAGTAAACCCCGTTTTCCGGGTCGTATTTAATGGCCTGATAGCCGCCGAATCCTCCTACGGTATATTCCACATCATGTCCTGTTGTAATCAGCTCACGAACTACCGGATAATCATATCCGGATTCCAGGTAAAGTGTTCCCCCGTCTGTCATTTTTTCGCCGGTAGGCTGGGAGGAACCTACGTGCCTTATTCGTGGCGCATCACCTGCTTCCTGTAGGTTCATTCCGAAGTCCACAATATTCATAACGATCTGGGCATGGCCCTGGGGTTGCATGGATCCACCCATAACACCGAAACTCATAAAGGGTTCGCCGTCTTTTGTAATAAAAGCCGGGATGATGGTGTGGAAAGGCCGTTTCCCGGGTTCGTAAACGTTGTTATGACCTTCCTCCAGGGAGAAAAGCTCCCCGCGGTCCTGAAGGACAAATCCCAGTTTGCCGGGTGTCATGCCTGATCCCATACCCCTGTAGTTGCTCTGGATCAAAGAAACCATGTTGCCCTGGTCATCGGCTACGGTCAGGTAAATGGTATTGCCTTTCTCCAGCTTTCCTGCGGGATAGCTACGGGAAGCCTGGTTGGGGTCGATTTGTTTCCTTCGTTTTTTTGCATAATCTTTGGAGATCAGCTCCTTTACCGGGATATCTGCAAAGTCCGGGTCCGTGTAAAATTTGGCACGATCCTCGAAGGCCAGCTTCTTGGCCTCGGTAAATGTATGAATGTGTTCTTTGCTGCCAAATCCCATGGATTGGATGTCGAATTCTTCCAGAATGTTGAGTATCTGTAAAGCTGCGATGCCCTGGCCGTTCGGGGGCAGTTCCCATACTTTGTGTCCCCTGTAAGTTGCAGAGACGGGGTCAACCCATTCGGATTGATGCGAGGCCAGGTCTTCATATCTCAGGTAGCCTCCTTCTCCTTCGTCTCCTTTCATATATTCAGGAGCATGTTCCTTCATATATTCATCGATCTTCCTGGCGATCTCACCTTCGTAGAATACATCCCGGCCCCCTTCGGCAATTTTTTCCAGGGTATTAGCCAGATAGGGATTCTTAAAGATTTCGCCCTTATCCGGTGCCTCCCCATTGGGCATAAAGATCTCTTCAAAACCGGGGAATTTCTGAAGATAGTTCGCATTGCTCTGCCAGTAATAGGCGATGAGCTCACTCACGGGAAAACCTTCACGGGCATAGCCGATGGCCGGTTGAAGCACCTGTTGCATGTCCATGGAGCCGAATTTTTTATGGAGTTCAAACCATCCGTCGACACAACCCGGAACGGATACCGGTAAAGGACCGTGGGCAGGTATGCTTTCATACCCGTGCTTTTTGAAATATTCAAGCTTTAAAGATTTCGGTGAGCGTCCGCTGGCATTTAAACCATAGAGTTCTTCTGTTTCCGAATCCCAGACGATTGCAAAAAGATCACCTCCAATGCCGTTGCCGGTGGGTTCCATAAGTCCTAAAGTGGCATTCGCTGCTATGGCAGCATCTATGGCGTTGCCACCCTGTTTAAGAATATCAATGGCCACCTGGCTGGCCAAAGGCTGGCTGGTACACGCCATACCATGGCGGGCAATAACCTCGGAACGGGTGGCAAAATTTTTTCCTGTAATGCGGTCTTGACCAAATGTAAGATTCATGGCTAAAACAATTGTAAGAATTGATAGGAATAAGCTTTTCATAATGTTGATTGTTTTTTGATCATTGCCTGACCAATTGAATGGATAAATATAATATTAACCATTGAGGAACCCAAAAAATAAAAAATCCCGGCTATAACACATAGGGAAATGCCGGGATCTTTATAGAGCTTTGCTACTGATTATTCGATCATATCTACACTACGCTTAACAAATCTGTCAAGAGCTTCGCCTTTCAGCATGTTGTTTGCAAGCAGTGCCAGATCGATAATCTGCTTGACCAGTTTATTTTCTTTGGCAAATTCTTTCAGTTTGTTTTCTTTCTGATTTTGCTTTTCGCTTATCTGTTTATCCAGATCCTGCAGGTTGTCTTTGTCTCCCTGGGGCATTTCTTCATCTTTCTTCCCTTCATTGGCTTTGTTGATGCGATCCTTTTCATCCTGCAGGGGTTTTATTTCGCTGTTTATCTTTTTCAGTTCCTCACCCAACTGTTCATTTTTCTCCTGCCGGATTTTTTCAACCAGCCTGTGGTTGGTGTTCACTACAAGGTTATAGCTGTCGGGCATTTGTCCGTAGAACTGCATAGGACCTCCCCCCATCTCTGCCATATCTTTCATACGGCGCATGAATTCAGATTGTGTGATTGTCAAAGGCTCTTCTTTTTCATCCAGCGGTTCAAAGGTAACTGTGAAATTGCCCATGTTTGGAAGTTGGCTTTGGAAAATGGACGCCAGTTCGTCCTGTTCCTCTTGTGAAAGCTCTGTTTCTTTCTTATCTTCTTTCTGAATGAGCTTGTCGATCACATCAGCGTCTACCCTGGCAAAATGGCTGTTCTCAAACTTCTGTTCAAGGAAGTTAATGAAATGGGTGTCTAATTGACCTTCCATTGCCAGTACATCATAACCTTTCTCTTTGGCATTTTCAATGAACGAATATTGTTTCTC
>JBNJFN010000375.1:0-3572 GCA_051746885.1 Bacteroidota bacterium
CCTTCTGCTTGTTTGTTAAACCATCGATTCACATCATTATATCTCCTGATCTGCCGAACTGCCTCATGATATCAATAGCCTCCCGTGCGTAGCGCTTAGCTCCTTCCGGATCATTGCGCCGTTCGCTCAGGGCGATGATGATATATTTCTGATGTTCATACAGGAGGTAAAACAACCTTCGGATATTGGCATCACCGGTATGGGTATCTATCCGCTGTCCGTATCCTTCCCAGAAGGGTGGGCGTGTAACGCCGCAATATTCGGCAATGGCCAGGTCCCATTCAATGTCTCCCCAGCAGGCACGGTCGAAATCAATGAGTCCGTTGACTTTCCCGGTTTCATCCACCAGCAGGTTCGTTACCCACAGGTCGCCGTGGCAGAGGCAGGAAGTTTCGCAATGGCTGAACACCTCCAGGTTGTCCTCCAGCAGTTGCACGGCCATATTGTAGGTTTCAGCATCGTAGATCTCCTGTTGTCTAATGTCATCCAGTAGCTTACGGTACATGATGCGGAAAGCTTCCTTCCAGGTATCCCGGGGTTCCATGGGATGATGAGCCCCTACATATCCAAAGCGGTTATTGGGTTCAGTGACCGAATGAATCTGCCTGACATATTCGCCCCATTCTTTGAATGCCCTTTTAAAGGCTTTGTTTGAAAGGGAAGTTTCGCTAAGAGGCTCTCCCGGCAGCTTATTCATGATCAGATAATCCCTGTCGATACGGGTCCGACTAAAGTCATGGGCTATGATGCGTGGTACCGGCACGTTGGTTTCATTGAGTAACCGTTCATGGATCTCCGGTTCCTGGCGCATCATTCTGTATTCATAAAACAGTTGCAGCAGGGCGTCCGAAGGGGCTACCCGCATGATGTATTCGTCCTCCTTCTCATCTTTAATGTAGAAGGTTTCGGAAAACCTTCCCGCACCGAAGGGTTTGACTTCCAACGGAATCGATTCACACTGTTCTTTAAATAGCTTTCCTGCTTCTGTTTTCGAGGTTCCCATAGAAATACAAATTAAAATAGACTACATTAAATTTATTTCAAATAAAGGATGAAAATATATTAAGTTTTTTGGCTTTCACAAAAAAGCCGGGAGTGTTTAAAAATAGTTTTAATTCTAAAATAATTCGGGTTAGGACACCATGGTTCTGTTCCTCATTTCCGGATTTCACCGAAGAGAAAAATACTTGCTAAAAGCAATCGCATAATTTGCATTCATTGAATATTATTTCTAACTTGCATACCAATTAATAACAACCAAAAATAAAGACATTATGAAAAGCCAAGCTATTACTTTAGGACGCGTAGGTATTCTGTTACCTGTTGCTGCAATTATCCCCGTTATTGGTTTTCTGGCCGGATTGGCCACGTTGGTACTTTTATTGATCTCACATTACTATTTTTCAAAAGTTTATGAAAAGCCTGAACTTTTTAATAATGCACTGATTGGCACAATTGTGTATGTGGGTGCCAATCTGATAGGTGGTATTATTATCGCCATTGCTGTGGGTGCGACAGCTGTTTCATTATCATTGCAGGATCCCGAAACATTACAGATTCCGGAAATCACAAGTTTGATTTTTGGAAGCGGGGCCACCATTGCCGGAGCCCTCATCATCCTTGCGGGATCGATAGTTGGGTTCTATTTCATCTTTAAAGCTTTAACAACTCTTTCCGAAGAAACCGGAATAAGACTTTTTAAGACGGCAGGCCTGCTTTATTTTATCGGGGCAATCGGGCTTGTGGTTCTTGTTGGCCCATTGGTTATTTTTGCCGCATGGATCATTCATATCATCGCCTATTTTTCTCTGCCCTTCGAAAATGAACCCATAGCAGCACAAAGCTGATGGAAGACCTGTGATTGGAGGGTATTCCAAAATTCGATATACAAATTGAAATGCGAAGGCTAAAGGGCAAACGGATATGCAAATGTTTGCCCTTTTTATTCTTTCTGTTCCAAGGTATACCGGTGATGGGCCATAGCGAACTTGAGGTCGCTGTATGTAAATTCATCCCCCAGTTTTGCCTTTATATCGTTTAATTTGGTGGAATTCAGATGTTGTGATACATAAATGATTTTCTCCAGCTTATCCTGGTTTACAAATTTTTCCACTGGCAGGCTTCCTTCTTTGACCCAGTGCGCCAAATGTCCTTCAATGGTGGAGACGGCCAGGGATCTTTCTGCTGCGATCTCTTCGATTGTCTTGCCTCTCTGAAACATCTCCAAGCTAATTTCTTTGGTAGGCTTTTTGTTTTTTTGGGAATCCTTGCTTTGTTTTTGTTTTTCAGAACCGGCAGGCATATGCTTTTTTTTAGGAAATGCCTGTGTTTGAAGATTCTCCCTGGTAAGCTCCTTATTCTGAAGCACTGCATCAATCAGGGCGTCAGATTTTTGTATGGATTGAATCTGACTGTTAAATGAATGTTCCAGGTCACGGAGTTCCCTGATGTACTTCTTCACTCCGTTTTCATGATCCAACTGGCTGATGTGACTCCGAATCTTTTCGATATATTGGTTCAAATGGGGTTCAAAGTAGTCTTTGGCGGCTTTCACCCGTTCTTTAAGATTGTTGAGCCAATGAGGATCCTCTGACGAAATCATTCTTTTTAGCTGGTTCTGAAATTTATTGCCTACGGTTTCGATCTCCTGAAAATCTTTCCTGAGCTGAACCGCCCAGTTTTTGTATTTTTGTTTGGCAGATCGCTTTTCATCTTTATAATAGCTGTTGATATGCTGCCTGATTTCCTCATCGAGAGATTGGAACTCAAAAGCTTGTGAGATATAATTACAAATATATCGCGGCAATTCATTATTATATTCCTTTTCAAGTGTCTCTGGTGAAAGTTTGTTTTTGGAGAAATGCTTCAGTGCTTCATCCGGTTCCAGCATGTTGTAGGGAAGAGGTGCATTGAGTACGAGCCCCTCCAGCGAAACCAGCCGCGACAGGGCAACATATATCTGACCCGGTGCAAATGCTTTGGACACATCAATGATGGCTTTATCAAAGGTAAGCCCCTGGCTTTTGTGCACAGTTATGGCCCAGGCCAGTTTGACGGGAAAATGGGTGAAGGTTCCCTTGACGTTTTCTTCAATTTCATTGGTGTTTTTGTTCAGGGAGTATCGTTTGTTTTCCCATGTATAAGGTTCCACAATGGTCGGGGATGTCCCGTCGTCAAAGCTTACTTCAATTTCTTCTTTCGACAGTGCCGATACGGTACCGATCTTGCCATTAAAGTAGCGTTGTTCCCCGGAATAGTCATTCTTGATGAACATGACCTGGGCGCCCTTTTTCAGTTCCAGCGTATAGTCAACAGGGTATAGGTGCTTGCCGAAATCCCCCTCAACCTTGGCAGAAAACTGAAACTGCTTCCCAGGAAGATTGTTCAAAGCCCTTCGATTGATCGCATCCGCCTTTTTGTTGTGTGTGGTGAGAAAGATATAGCCTTCGTCGGATCTGGGTTTAAAGGAGGGGTTGTAATGCCTGTTCAGTACATCCAGATCTTTGCTGGTTACGGTATTATCCCGGAAATGGTTAAGGATTTCTATAAATTGTTGGTCGGTCTGCCGGAAT